>NZ_JAKMRT010000022.1:0-18424 GCF_025772225.1 Campylobacter sp. IFREMER_LSEM_CL1097
GTTAAGGCCGGTTTGGATTTTTTGAAGTGGAGAAAGGTAATAAGATATGATGAAGTAAAGTAAGGCAATACTTAATATACTTGTGAAAATTACAATTATAGCTTGAACATGGGCAATTTTTTCACTTGAATGGTTTATGGTATCAACATAGGCAATATTACATACTGTATAATCATTTGTTGTATTGCACAAACCAAGTCTTTCATTACCTTCTTTACTAGTGTAAAAAAATGGTTCCCCGTTGTTTGATTTTGCAAATGCATTGGCTACTATTGTAATATTTGGATGATTTGAATTATAATTTTCATTTGTAGATGCAAATGCAAAGTGATTTTTGTCATATACAAATGAATCTCCTGGCATTTTTTTCAAATTTTCTATTAAGTCTTTAACTAAGACATCAATGGCTAAAATACCAATAAATTTCCCATCTTTCAATAAAGGTAGAGCATAAGTGAAACAAGGCAATCCTGTAGTAGCATCTATATAAGAGTCGGTTATAAACAAAGTGTTTTTCTTTTTTGCTTCTATATAATATTCTCTTGTTGTTGCATCGTAACCATCAGCTTTGCCATAAAAACCGTAATCAAGATTTTTGCTATCGCTGTCTGTATCGCTTACAACTAACTCTCCATTTGGTTGAGCAATATATACAGCTAGATAATTTCCTGCATCTCTAAATGCTTTTAGTTGAACACCAACATTTTTAGCTAATGCATCTTGAGAATTAAGGTTTGAATATGGGTGTCTAAGAATGGTTTCTGAGAGTTCTATTAAAGATTTAGATGTGTTTTGTCTAAAATCTTCTACAAGATTGCTGGTAAAAATTAAACGATTTTTTTCTGAATTAACAACCTCATTAAAAAGAGATTGTTTAACAAAAATAAATGTTACAATTCCTAAAATCAATAAACAACAAATAGCAATAGCGTTTGCTATTAGTGAAACTTTAAGTTTAATACTTTTCATCAAATAACCTTTCAGTAATTTTTAAAAGTAGAAATTATATTAAAAAAATAATAAATATTTTTTAAATTTAAAAATATTTTTTGAGTAGATTGAATATATTTTCACATGCTTGCGAAAGGATTAAATAAGTCTCATCAAAGTTCCCACTATACCAAGGATCAGGCACTTCGTCATATCCTAATTCTAAGGCAAAAGAAGTGATTTTATGAATTTTATGTTTTGCATTTGGAAAATTTTTAACTATATCATTATAATTAGAATTATCCATTACGATAATTAAATCATTATCCTCGCACATTTTTAAATTTAGTTTTTTACTGCAAAATGGCTTAGAATTTATATTTTTGTTATCTAATAAAGCTTTAGTTTTATAATGCATATCCTCCCCATCGTGGTAACCTGAAGTACCTGCACTAGAAATAATAAATTCATTATTTAAATTTGCTTTTGTTAAAAGATCCTTCATAATAAATTCGGCCATGGGAGAACGACAAATATTGCCTAAACAAACAAAAATAATTTTAGTCATATTTTTCCTTTTATTTTTGTGTAGTTTTTTCAAAATTATAGCAGTATTTCAAAATATTTTTAAAGATTAATTAAAACTAAGATATAATTTTTCATTAATGGGGAGCTTTTGCTGAGAGGAAGTATAACTTCGACCCTTGAGAAGTTTGGTAATGCAAACTTTGAATTCTTGCAAAAACTTTCCTTTTTTATAAAAAAAGGATAAAAATGATACAAGCAAAAACAAAAACTAAAATTCCTATCTTAACTATAGCAGGAAGTGATTGTAGTGGTGGAGCTGGCATACAAGCTGATTTAAAAACTTTTAGCGCTCATAATTTATTTGGTATGAGTGTAGTTTTAAGCGTTGTGGCTGAAAATACTGCAAGGGTGATTTCTTGTTTTGATATACCCACTAAGATAATAGATGAGCAAATGCTAGCAGTTTATGAAGACATAGAGCCAGCTGCTGTAAAAATTGGAATGCTAGGTTCAAAGGAAATCATAATTTGTGTAAAAGAAAATTTATTGCGCTTTAAAGCTAAAAATGTAGTGATTGATCCTGTGATGTTTGCAAAAAATGGCTATGCTTTAATGCCTTTAGAAAATTGTCAGTTTTTTAAAGATGAAATTTTATCTTTAGCTGATGTACTTACTCCAAATATTCCCGAGGCTGAATTTTTGTGTGATTTTAAAATACTTAACGAGGAGGATATGAAAAAAGCCGCTATAAAACTTCACAAAGAAGGTGCAAAAAGTGTTTTGATTAAAGGTGGACATAGTAAATATAACACCAATGATGTTTTTTATGATGGAAAGGAATTTAGTATTTTTAAAGCAGAAAAAATTAATACAAAAAATACACACGGCACAGGTTGTACATTAAGTTCAGCTATAGCTAGTAATCTTGCCTTAGGTAAAGAAAAACATGAAGCTATAAAACTTGCTAAAGATTATGTGTATGGAGCTATATTAAATTCTTTAGCACTTGGAAAAGGTTGTGGTCCGACTAATCATTTTTTTCAATATGACAAGGAGTAAAAATGATTATTAAAGCAGTAAGAGAAAAAAATCCTTTGATTCATCATATTACTAATTATGTTACAGCTAATGATTGTGCAAATGTAACTATAGCAATGGGAGCAAGTGCTGCTATGGCTGATTTTTATGAAGAGCAAGCTGATTTTGCTAGAATAAGTTCAGCCTTAGTATTAAACACAGGTACGATTAATCAACTTATAGCAAATTCTATGTTAAAAGCAACTAAAGAATATACTTTATTAAATAAACCTATAATTTTTGATCCTGTTGCTTTGGGTGTGAGTAAGGCAAGAGATGGGATTAATTTTGAATTGCTTAATCTAAAAGGCATTAGTATTGTTAAAGCAAATGCATCTGAAATGGCTAGTGTTATAGGTTTAGATGGTAAAGCAAGAGGGGTTGATAGTACTTTTGTAATCGATGATGAGTTTTTAGAAAAAGCTAAAGAATACTCTTATAAAACCAAGCGTGTTTTGGCTATAACTGGAAAAATTGATTATATTATAAATCAAGAGCATATTGCTAAAATTTATAATGGCTCAATCATGGCTACTAAGATAACTGGAGCAGGTTGTATGTGTGCTTCTTTGTGTGGAGTTTTTGCAGGAGCGTTAGAAGATAAATTTCAGGCTAGTTTATATGCTTTGCTTAGTTTTGGCATAGCTAGCGAAATCGCTCAAGAGCTTTCTAGTGGAAGTGGTAGTTTTAGAGTGAATTTAATCGATGCTTTAAGTAATTTAAATGATGAAGAAATTAAAAAAAGAGCCAAATATGAAATCATTTAAAATTTATCTTGTCGCAAGCAAGGATGAAAAAAGCGAAAGCGAGTTTTTAAATATTTTAGAAGCTTCTTTGAAAGCTAAGATTGATATTTTACAACTTAGAGAGAAAAATCTTAGTACTTTAGAATTTTATAATCTTGCTTTAAAAGTTAAAGCTTTGTGTGAAAAATACAACACACCTTTTGTGATAAATGATAGAATCGATATAGCCATGGCTGTGAATGCAAATGGAGTGCATATAGGACAAAAGGATATGCCTTTAAAAAAAGCAAGGGAACTTTTAGGCGAAGAAAAAATCATAGGGCTTACGATCAATCATAAAAATGATCTTATTAATACTCAAGGTGCTACTTATCTTGGAGTGGGGGCTGTTTTTGCTACGCTTAGCAAGCAAGATTGTGTTGTGCTTGGCATAGATGGATTAAAAGAAATTGCTAGTTTAGCTTCTTTACCTATTGTGGCTATAGGTGGGATAGATGAAGTTAATTTAAATTTGCTTAAAGATTGTAATATACAAGGTATAGCTGTGGTTAGAGCGATAATGCAAGCAAATGATCCTTATATAGCAACTTTAAATTTAAGATCAAATTTTGATAAAACTTTTATAGGAAAATAATGATTTATTTTATAGGGGATAAAGAATTTGATGGTGTTAAGACTATAAGATTAAATGAAATTAAATTTCTTGATTTTGAAGTTAATTTAAAGGAATTTGATTGTTTAATCATTAGCTCCAAGAATGCATTAAAAGCATTAATGTCAAGTAAAAACAAAATTGATTTTGATATTAAACTTTATGCTGTGGGAGAAAAAAGTGCTGATTTTGCAAAAGAGCTTGGCTTTAAAAATGTCAAATATCCTAGCAAGGCTTATGGTAAAAATTTAGCTAGTGAGTTTTTATTTGAGTTTAAAAATAAAAAATGTCTTTATTTAAGAGCGAAGAAAATTAGTTCAGGTCTTGATGAGTATTTGCTGAAAGAAAATATCCTTTTAAAACAATTAATCGTTTATGAAAATATAGCCATAGAGCCTAAAAAAGATGAGTTAAAAATACATCATCCAAGTGTTTTTATCTTTAGCGCTCCTTCAAGCATGGAGCAATTTTTGAAATTTTTTGCATTAGAAAAAGAAGATAAAGTTGTAGTTATAGGTCAAAGTACAGCTTTAAAACTTCGTAATTTTAAAAATTTATATATATGTAAAGAACAAGATCTAAACTCTTGTTTAAAATTAGCTAAGAGTTTAGATTTTTAAAAGTTTTATATAATAAAAATGAAGCAATAAAAATCATACAAATATCACCTACTAAAGTGGCTAGCCAAACTCCATTTACTCCTAAAAATTGCGTTAGTATAAATAAAGATAAGAATGGGAAAATAAGACTTTGGGAAATAGAAATTCCTAAAGAAAGTAAGGGTTTATCAAGCGCTGTGAAAAATGAAGCGCAGAGTTTTCCAAACCAAGAAAATAAAAAAGAAAAAGAAAAAAATATCAAAGCATTTTGTGCTATATGAATAAAATCTTGGTTGTTATCTTTGTTGAAAACACTTACTATAAGGTTATTGAAAAAATAAACAAATAAAAACACTATTGTGCTTACACCCCAAGAAGCAAAAAACATTCTTTTAAAAATAGCTTGAATTCTTGCAATATTTTTGTGTCCATAATTATAACTTAATGCAGGTTGCATAGCATCACACATGGCCAAAACTAGCATGAAAACAAAAGTACTAAGATATAAAATCACAGAAAATGCTGCAACAGCTGTACTTCCAGAAAGTTTAAGCAAAAAAGCATTAGCTAAGATGGTATAAAAAGAGCTAGAAATATTAGAAAAAAATTCAGATGAGCCATTATAAAGTATATTTTTTAGTATTTGCAGCTTGATTATTGGTTTTTTAAATTTTAAAGTTAAATCTTTAAAAACAAAAGGTAATATCCCTAAAACGCTTCCTAAAAACATCCCTATACAAGTTGCTAAAGCTGCCGAATAAAGCCCCCAATCAAAAACCACTATAAAAAGCCAGTCAAGAAAAATATTACTCAAAGCAGTAATGATATTAACTATCATGCTATAAAAAGTTTTTCCACAAATCCTAAGATAATTATCCATAGCAAAAGCTAGCATAATAAAGGGAGCAAAAGTGGCAAAAATTTGCATATATTCAGTAGATAAACTTTGAATATTCTCATTAGCTCCCATAAAAACACTTAATGTTTTTGCTAGAAAAAATCCTAAAATTCCCATTAAACAAGAAATTGCAAAAATAATAACTATACAAAAAGAAAAAATAGCTCTTGCTTTTTCAACTTTTCCTTTACCTAGATTAATTGCTATTTGCACTGATGAGCCTATGGCTATCATATCAGCTAGAGCAAAACTTATCATGATAAAAGGCATCATTAAATTCATAGCAGCAAGTGCATTTGAACCTAAATATCTTCCAACAAAAATTCCATCAATAATCACATAAAGATAAATAAAAGCCATGCTAGCCATGTTTGGCAAAGCACATTTTATAAATAGTTTGGTAGGATTTAATGTAGTGTAAAAATTATGTATTGACATAGCTTTCCTTATTAAAAATTATTTTATTTAAAATTTTATAGATAAAATAAATTTAATAAAGAGATTCTATACCTTCTATAATATCTTTAAAATATGGATCAACAATGATAATGAAAAAATCTTTGAAAAACATTTATATCACCCAAATTTTAAAAATATAATAAATATTTGGCATTATATTTAAGCTGTAATTATAAATTTCTTAATGTAAATTTTAATTTTTTTTAGACGATTTTTATAAACCCACAAAAAAAGGAGCAAGGATGCAAATAAATTCGTATTCACGCGTGGCAGTAGAGTCGCAAGTTAGCAATAGGAAGGCTAATTTGAATACAAAACTTGAAGATGCCAATACCAAAAGTGCTAATAGCACAAAAGATATAGATGAGGATAAGCTTAGTAAGCTTGCTAGTATGGGAGGAAAAGGCATAACCGAGCTTTATGCTATGAATTTTATGCAGCAAGTATTTAGCATGAGTTCATCCAATAGTCTATCTCAGGCAGGGATTTTTCAAGGAGCTCAATCTAAGGATTCTTTAACAGCTATTTTATCAAATGTAGATTTTAAAGCTATAGGATATGAAGGTAAAGATATACTTAGTTTAAATGCTGATGAAGCAAAAGAGCTTATTGGGGAAGATGGATATTTTGGTGTAGCAAAAACATCTCAAAGATTGGCTGATTTTGTTATTAATGGGGCTGGTGAAGACATGGAAAAACTTCAAAAAGGTTTAGAGGGTCTAAAAGCAGGATTTGCACAAGCGGAAAAAATGTGGGGTGGCAAACTTCCTGATATCAGCTATGAGACAATTGATAAAGCTATTGAAACAGTAACTCAAAAAATTAACGAAATGGGTGGAAATTCTTTAGATATCAATGCATAAATTTATATCCCTAGTGTATAAACTAGGGATTTAGTCTATTTTTAAAACACTTAAAAATGCTTCTTGAGGTAAATGTACCTTACCAATAGCTTTCATTCTTTTTTTACCTTCTTTTTGTTTTTCAAGAAGTTTTCTTTTTCTAGTAATATCCCCACCATAACATTTTGCGGTTACATTTTTACCCATGGATTTTACATTTTCTCTTGCAATAATTTTATTTCCTATGCTTGCTTGGATAGCAACTTCAAAAAGCTGTCTTGGGACGATTTCTTTCATCGCTTTTACAAGCTCTCTGCCCTTGCTTAGTGCTTTTTCATTTGGCACTATGATGCTTAGTGCATCGACATTTTCACCAGCTACTTTAATATCAAGTTTTACAAGATCTCCCACTCTAAATTCAATAGGCTCATAATCAAAACTAGCATAGCCTTTGGTAAGTGATTTAAGTTTATCGTAAAAGTCCATAACGATTTCGTTTAAAGGTATATCATACTCAAGTAAAACGCGCTCAGGAGTGATGTAATCCATCTTAACTTGCATACCGCGTTTGCGATTTAAAAGAGTGATTAAATTCCCTAGGTATTCGCTTGGAGTTATGATAGTTGCTTTTACATAAGGTTCTTTTATATGATCGATTTTATTTACCGGAGGTAGTTCGCTTGGATTTTGAATTTTTAAAACTTCTCCATCGGTTTGATAAATTTCATAAGTAACAGTTGGAGCAGTAGCAATTAAATCAAGGTTAAACTCACGCTCAAGTCTTTCTTTAATAACCTCCATATGCAAAAGACCTAAAAAACCAACTCTAAAGCCAAATCCTAAAGCTAATGAAGTTTCAGGTTCATAAGTAATAGAACTATCATTAAGTTTTAATTTATCTAAAGCATCTCTTAAATCTTCAAATTTATCCGTTTCTATAGGATATAATCCTGCAAAAACAAAAGCTTTGGCTTTTTCAAAACCACCAATGGCTTCTTTTGCTTTATTTTTAGTTAGTGTTATGGTGTCACCTACTTGAACATCGGCGACATTTTTAAGTCCAAGCACGATAACACCCACTTCACCTGATTCTAATTTTTTAGTTTTTATAGGGCTTAATGGATGAGGATAGAAAAGATCTTGCACGAGATGTTTTTTATCTGTACTCATAACTAAAACTTCATCATTTTTAGCAATATTTCCCTCATAAATTCTAACTAAAGCCAAAGCTCCAAGATAATTATCAAACCAAGAATCATAAATTAAAGCTTTAGTAGGTGCTTCATCATCAGTTTTTGGCGTAGGAATTTTTGTGATGATAGTTTCTATGAGTTCTTTTATACCTACACCTGTTTTTGCGCTAACACAAATTGCATTAGAGCAATCAATTCCTATAATATGCTCTATTTCGTGTTTAACCTTTTCAATATCAGCCGAAGGAAGATCAATTTTATTAATCACTGGTATGATTTCAAGATCATTTTCTAAGGCTATATAAACATTGGCTATAGTTTGAGCCTCTACTCCTTGAGAAGCATCAACAACAAGTAAAGCCCCTTCGCAACTTGCTAAAGAGCGACTTACTTCATAGGAAAAATCAACATGGCCCGGAGTGTCTATTAAATTTAATACATATTCTTCATTGTTGAATTTATAATTTAAACGCACAGATTGAGCTTTTATAGTTATACCACGCTCTTTTTCTATATCCATAGTATCCATTACTTGGGCGCTCATTTGTCTATCGCTAATAGCTCCGCATTCGCTGATAATTCTATCAGCTAATGTGCTTTTACCATGATCAATATGAGCTATAATAGAGAAATTTCTAATATTTTTCATCAAAAAACCTTAAGATTGTCTCATTTTTCTTTTTGCTAGGCCTATTTGCTCATAAGCATCAATTTCTTTTTTCAAAGCTTTATATCTTTTTTTTAGCTCATTGTTTAAAAATGAAATATTTTTAGGAGTAGCATTAGCATTGGCTGAAATAGCACTAATGAAATCAAGTTTTCTTTTAGTGGCGCTGTCTTTTGGATTAGATCCTAGTTTTTGTGAATTTAAAAATTGCAAAATTAAAGCTTGAATTTCTTGAGAGTTATTTGCATTATTTGCTTTAGATATAAAATCTTCTATATTGCTTATTTTTGGAGTTTTAGCTGGATTTGATTTGCTTGGTTGTTTTTCTTTGTGCATGAAAAATAATATTAAAAGAATTCCAAGTATGATAATTATCACTAAAGCTATAACTAAAAAAATAAAAAGAGAATTATTCATTTAAAACTTTCCTATAATTTTGTTGCATAAGATCTTTTAAAATAACTTGCTAAGCTTAATGCTACCATAAATAAAAATCCCCAATACACATAATCAGGAATTTTCACAGAATCTCCTGCTGCATAAGAATGCATACCAGTTAAAAAGTAATTTACACCAAAATAAGTCATGATAATTACCCAATATGCAAACATGGAGCAAACTGCAAAAATGTATTGATTTGCCCATTTTGGTACCATTCTAATGTGCAAAATAGCTGCATAAACTAAAATACTAATTAAAGCCCAAGTTTCTTTAGAGTCCCAACTCCAATATCTTCCCCAACTTTCATTTGCCCATATAGCACCTAAGAAATTTCCAACTGTAAGTAAGCAAAGTCCTAAAATCATAGCCATTTCGTTGATTCTTGTTGCTTCTGTAATATTTCTTAAAATGTTTTCATTATGTTTGCCATTGATTTTTAGCATACATAATAAAATAAGTACAAATATACCCAACAATGCACATAATCCTAAAAATCCATAGCTAGCAGTAATAACCGAAACATGTATTGTTAGCCAATAAGATTGCAACACAGGAACTAAATTGGTAATTTGCGGATCCATTTGGCTAAGATGAGCCACACCTAAAGTAACTCCTGCTAAAATAGAGGTTAAAGAAAGTGCAATAGGGCTTTTTCTTGAAAAGAAAATTCCAGATAATGATAAAGCCCAAGCTATATAAACCATGCTCTCATATGCATTACTCCATGGAGCGCGACCTGCTATATACCAACGCAAAGCCAAACCTAGAGTATGGATGAAAAATGCCACAATGTTAAACACATAAACACATTTAAATATAAAATCAATGCGAATTTTTGGCAGGAGCATTTTAACAAAAACTATAATCAAAAGTAAAAATCCAGCGCATAAATAAAGCGGAGCAAGATTTACAAAAATTTGACTTTTGTTGAAAAAGATTTCTGTATTAATTTTTTTAGCACTTGGCATAACTTCTTGCCCGTATTTTTCTTGGTAATTTTTGATAATATTTAAATTTTTAGTTGCTTCATCCCAGTTGTTATGTGCAATAGAATTACTAACTGCATTGAAATAATTTTCTAAAATGCTTCTTACTTCTTTACCTTCTTCGCCTTTTAATCCTATATATGCTTCGCGTGGTGCCACCCATTGATTATTGGTGCTATTTTGTAGTGGAATAAATTTAAAAATATCTCCTGAAAAAATTAAATTTACAATATTTACTCTTTCATCAAGCTTGATTATTTCTTTATCAAAAACACTTCTACGATTTGGATTTTTTCTATTAGCATTTTCTACATATTTTTGTAGTTTATAAGCATCTGTAGTGAAAAAATCTTTAAAACTAGTATAAGCTCTAGGTTCAATACCTAAAATTTTAGAAATTTCTTCATTAACCAAGCGACTTGTTGGCATAAATATAATATCTTTATCGTACCATGCACTGCCATCAAAAATCATTGATATGATAGTTGCTTCGGCACTTTGGCCTTGAAAGGTTGTGTTTTTGTATATTTTTTCTAAAACTTCCATAGCTAAAGTATTAAAAGGAACCATTCTACCATCAGGTTTTTGCACTACTAAAGAAGCAAGTTCTTTAGCATGTGTTTCATCTACCTTGATGGGTTCATTTGCATAAGTATTTTGGCTTGCAAAAAAAACTAATATAAATGTCAATATTGCACTTGTTTTTTTCAAGGTGTCTTGATTGATTAATTTAGCTAAAGTCCTAAATCTTGAATGAGGATTTAAAATATTTAAAAACATTCCTAATGTAAGTAAAAAATATCCAATATATGTAGGAATTTTACCCGGATCTTTATTAACTGAAAGTATGGTGCCAAGCTCATCTTGATCATAAGAACTTTGGTAAAATCTATAACCTTGATAATCTAAAACATTATTCATAAAAATCTTATATTCTAATTTTTGTTCGGCATTATCAATTTCCACATAACTTGCATAAGACATAGGCGACATCGAGCCAGGATAGCGTTCTAGTTCAAAGTCTTTTAAGTACATTTCAAATGGCATTTCTATTCCTTTAGGACCCCATCTTAAAAAGAAAGGTTGACCTGCTACATCAATACGGATAGGCGAGTTGTATTCTACTAGGAAAACTTCTTTAGATTCTCCTTTATAGCTTAATTTTAATTTTAAAGCATTAATAGCATTTTCTGAAAGTTGAGTTGGCATATATTTAGTGCTTTGTGCAAAGTCTTTGAAATTATTTAATAAAGAATTATTCCAGTATTTTGCCTCGCCAAATAAAGAAATCAAAGCATTGCGTCCTAGCTCTATCCAACTATTTTTAAACCAAGTAAAAAAGCTTTCATCTTGAGCTTGATTAACGCCTTCTAAGGTTTTTTTACCATGTAAAGAAGCAAATTTTACCACTAAATTAATATCATTAAAAGAATATAATCTTAAATCTTTAGCTTGTGCTTTTTGATTGGCTTTTAAAATGTTTTCTTTACCATCACTCATTGACATGTATTTTAAATCAAAATCAGCACTAAGCTTTAGATCTTTATCAATTTTTATATAAGGACTTGGAACAGAGTCGTTTAAAAATGCTATATTGACACCATTGATATTTTTTATATCTCCTGCTTGAAAAAGCAATTCTTTAGATTCGTTATTTTGTGAAAGCATTAAAGATAAAAGAGGAGCAGAGTTGTTATCATCGATATAAATTTCTTTTGCATCTAAAATCAAATTTTCATATGAAATTTGAGCTTTTTCATCAGGTAATATTAAATCAAATGAAAAATCATTTACAAAAGGTAAGGTGGCAATATATTCAGATTTTGCAGCACTATATACTTTATCATCTTTTAAGGTTGCTATGTAGATATAACTTTTTGAGGTTTCAATGATATTATTTTTTTCGTTTTCTCTAATGTGTAAATTTCCTTCAAATCCCATATATCTAGTCATAGCCGAGCCTAGTAATATAAATAAAAATGAGATATGAAAGATTAAAAGCGGTATTTTTCTCTTGTTAAACATTTTATATTTAAAAAGAGCTGTTAAAAGATTGATTCCTAATATGAGCTGTATAAAGCCAAACCAAGATGTTCCATATATCATGGCCCATGCTGTTGGAGTATTGTAAGCACTTTCTATAAAAGTAGCTAGAGCGCAAAATAGGGCAAAAATTAAAAATAAAAAAATAGAAATTTTTATATCCCCAAAAGCTAAAAGTTGTCTTCTCATGATTTAAGCTCCAAGGTATTTTTTTCTAATCTCATCATTACCGATAAGATCTTTTGCAGGTGCATGCATAGCGATTTTACCATTTTCTAGAACATAAGCATAGTCGCTGATTTTTAAAGCTGAAAATGCATTTTGTTCCACTAATAAAATAGTAATACCTTCTTCTTTTAATTTGACTATAATATCAAAAACCTCTCCAACTATTTTTGGAGCAAGTCCTAGCGAAGGTTCATCTAGCATTAAAAGTTTTGGCTCACTCATAAGAGCTCTTGAAATAGCTAGCATTTGAGCTTCTCCACCGCTTAGAGTCCCCGCTAATGCATTTTTTTTATCTTTTAATCTTGGGAAAAGTCTATACATTTGATTTTTCAAATGTTCATAGTTTTCTGCATTATTAAAAGCACCAATTTTTAAATTTTCTTCTATAGTGAGATTTATAAAAACTCTTCTTCCTTCAGGTACCAATGCTATACCTTTTTGTACTAAAGTATGAGGTAAATGTCTTTGAGTGTCATAACCTAAAAAACTTACTTCACCAGTTTTTTTAACACAATTTAGCATTGCATTAAGTGTTGATGTTTTTCCTGCACCATTTGAGCCTATCAAGCTAACTATACTTCCTGTTTTTATGGTGAAATCTATACCTTTAACAGCTTCTATTAAGCCATAATAAACATGTAAATCTTTAACTACTAGCATTAAAATCTCCCAAATATGCACTAATTACTTCAGGATTTTGAACAGCATCACTTGGCTTTCCTTCAAAAATAGTCTTACCATAATCAAGCACCATAACCCTATCGCAAAGCTTATTTACAAATTTCATATCATGCTCAATAAGCAAAACACTGATTTTTTTATTATTTCTTATATCAAAAATCAATTCAGCCAAATCATCGCTTTCTGTTGAATTCATACCTGCTGCTGGTTCATCTAACAATAAAAGTTTAGGATTTGTTGCTAAAGCTCTTGCTATTTCAACTTTTCTTTGTTGTCCATAACTTAAACTAGTGGCCCTTTCATCAGCCAAATGAGCAATATTGAGTTGTTCTAAAATTTCATAAGCTGCTTTTTTTGCGTTTTTTTCTGCTTTGGAGAATCTTCCCAAATGTAAAAAAGCTTCAAAAATATTATATTTAATACTCTTATCAAAACCAATTAATACATTTTCTAAAACACTCATGCTAGAAAAAAGTCTAATATTTTGAAAAGTTCTTGCTACGCCTAGATGAACTATTTTGTGCGGCTTTAAATGGTCAATCTTTTTTCCTAGAAAAAATACTTCTCCACTGCTTGGTTTATAATTTCCTGTAATAATATTAAATAGTGTCGTTTTTCCTGCACCATTTGGACCTATAAGTCCAAAAATTTCGCTTTCTTTTATAGTAAAAGAAGTATTTGCTATAGCACTAACTCCACCAAAATTTTTATGGATTTTTTTAAGCTCTAAAATCATTTTTTATTCCTTTTAGAAAACTTAAATAAAATATCTGTTAATTCTTTATCGCCCATTATTCCTCTTCTTGCAAAAAGCATTACTAAAATCAATATAACAGAAAACACAACCATTCTAAGACCAGGCATGGCAGGAGTTTCATAACCAAAAATATTCATACTCTCATCTAAAAATCTTAAATACTCACTTCCGCCTATTACTAAAATAGCTCCTATGATAGCACCAGTAGTTGAACCTAAGCCGCCTAAAACAATGATGATTAAAAGCTGAAAAGTAAATAAAAAGTCAAATTGTTCAGGTGAAACTGAAGCTAGTGCGCAAGCTAATAAGCCTCCTCCAACACCTTCTAAAAATGCTGAAGTACTAAAGGCTAAGGTTTTAATATTAAAAGTGTTAATACCCATTGCTAATGCTGCATCTTCATCATCTCTTACAGCTTTCATGGCTCTACCAAATTTTGAACTAACAATATTTAAGATGATAATAACAGAAAATATAGCAATCCCACCACTCCAGTATAAGGTAGTATGTTTAGGAATATCGTTTAAGCCCAAAGAGCCATTTGTAACAGAAGCAAAGTTAATTGCCATAAGCTTGATAATAATTCCAAAGCCTAGTGTTACAATAGCTAAATAATCTCCTCTAACTCTAAATACTGCAAAGGCTAAAACTAAAGATAAAAGCATAGCACAAACCCCAGCAGCAAGTAAAGCTACAATAAAGCTTGGCGAATGAATCATCAAAATAAAACTACTTGGATCCTCTAAAGAAAACTGATCGATTTTGCTTTCACTTGTAAGTAAAACTAAGGCTGCAACATAAGCTCCTATAGCTACAAAACCATTTGGCTCTAATGAAAATTGTCCTGTAACCCCATTGATAAGATTATAACTTACCGCTAAGATTACAAAAATAGCAATATTGCTTAAAATTCCTATTTTATAATCGTTAAAAAAATAAGGAGATATAAAAAGAAAAGCAAGCGCTATAATAAAGAAACTTAAATGTGTAATTTTTCTTGCAATCATTTTAAAACCTACTTTTTTCAAAATTAATACCCAAAATTCCAGTTGGTTTAAAAAGTAAAATTAATACCAAAAAGATAAATGCAAATGCATCTTTAAAACCAGAAAGATCAGGGAAAATAGCAACAACAACAACCTCTGTAAAACCTATAATCAAACCACCTAAAACTGCTCCGGCAACAGAACCAATACCACCTAAAACAGCAGCGCCAAAGGCCTTAAGTCCTATAAGAGTTCCCATGCTAGGTTCAACAGAAGGATAACTAACAGCCCAAAAAATACCACCAATAGCAGCTAAAGCTGAACCTAGTGCAAATACAATAGCGATAATACGATTTGCATCAATTCCCATTAAATTTACAGTATGAATATCAAAAGCTAAAGCCCTAATAGCAATGCCATATTTGCTTTTATAAAGTATGAATAAAACCACTAATAATATAAAAAATGTCAAAATAGGCACTAAAATACTATTAACACTAATGCTGATATTATTAAAATTAATCACTGTTTCAAGATAACTTGGCACAGGAAAATACTTTGGTGTTGAGCCAAATAAAACATTAAATACATTTTGTATTAAAAAACTTATACCTATGGCTGTGATAAGTAAAGAAATTCTAGGTGCTTTTCTTAGAGGTTTATAAGCTACTCTATCAATAGCTATACCTAAGGCTGCCGCAAATAACATAGCTAAAGAAAGAGCGCCTAAGAAAGGTACATTCATGCTTGTAACACAAAATAAAGCTGAATATGCACCCACCATCATAATATCACCATGTGCGAAATTAATCAGTCTTAAAACACCATAAACCATTGTATAGCCTATGGCGATAAGTGCATACATACTGCCTAAACTAAATCCATTTATAATTTGCTGTAAAATTAAAGAACTATCCATTGAACCTCTTAAATTTTTATTTATGGTAGAATCGAGTCTTTATAAACTTGCTTTTGATTCTCTATTGATTTTATAACAATTGAGCGCGTGGCATTACCTGTTTTGTCTATACTAATCACCCCGCTAACACCTTCAAATTTAGAAGTAGCATGAATGTTGTTGTTGATACATTCACTATTGAAATCATTAACACATTTTTGCATAGCTTCAAAGATTACAAAATATGCATCTGCACCCATAGCTGTAAAATTTGGAACTTCTTTGCTTTGTTTTTCTTTTTCATAGGCTAATATAAAGTCTTTTGAAAGCTCTGTTGGAGGGTTATTATAATCAAAACTATCTGTAAATAAATATCCTTCTGCTGCATCTTGAGCTAGATTGATAAAAGTTTCATCGGCAACTCCATCTGCTGAACCCATAGGAATATTAACACCCATTGCTTTTGCTTGGCGTGCGAACAAAGAAGCCTCAGTGTAATATACTGGAAGATAAATAAAATCAGGTTTTAAATTTTTAACTTGAGAAAGTATAGCTTTAAAATCTTTATCGCCTGCTGTAATTCTAAATTTATCTAAAATTTTTCCACCTTGTTTGTTAAATTCTTTTTCAAAGGCCCTAGTTAAACCTAAAGAATAATCTGCACTTTGATCGCTAATTATCACAGCTTTAGTGTAATTTAACTTATTTTTTACATAATTAGCCAAAGATGAGCCTTGAAAGCTATCCATAAAACAAACTCTACTGGCATATAATTTTTTATTTAAAATTTTATCAGCAGTAGCAGCAGGAGCAACCACTGGTATCTTTTTTTCCTCGCCAATTCTTATCACTTGTAAAGTATTAGCTGTTAGCATTTCTCCAATAAGTGCATAAGCTTTATTTTGCGAAATTAATCTTGTGCTAGCATTTGCGCTTTCTATTTTATCACCTTTTGTATCTACTACAACAAGATTTACCTTATCACCATTACTTAAAGTATTTTTCATAGAATTTGCAATTTTCACTCCATCTAAAGCACTTTGACCATAAGCTGCAGTAGATCCTGTTAGAGGTAAAACTACGCCAATGTTAATTTCTTTTGCCTGTATGATATTACAAGCTATGATAGACAATATAGCTATACTAATTTTTTTCATAGTTTAACCTTTCAAGGATTAATAATAGTTTTATAAACTTGTTTTTGTTCTTGTATTTCTTTTATAACTACAGAACGACTTGCATTGCCACTAGCATCTATGCTTATAACTCCACCTACGCCTTCAAAATTATTAGTAGAATGAATTTTTTCATTAATGCATTGTGCGTTAAGATTATTGGCACATTCATTCATTGCATTTACCATTACATAATAAGCATCAGCTCCCATAGCAGAAAATGCTGGAAGCTCTTTGGTGCCATGATCTTTTTCATAAGCATTGATGAAATTTTTAGACAAAGTTGTTGGTGGATTGTTATAATCAAAACTATCGGTAAAGATTACTCCATTTACAGCATCACCCCCAAGTTCAATAAATGTTTTATTATTTACCCCATCACCTGCACTTAAAAGTTTATTAAAACCAACTGCTTTTGCTTGTCTTGCTATTAAAGCTGCTTCTGGATGGTAAATTGGCATATAAACAAAGTCAGGATTGATACTTTTAAGTTGTGAAACAATAGCTTTAAAGTCTTTATCGCCCGATGAGATAGTTAATTTTTTAAGTATTTTTCCGCCATTTTGTTTAAATTCTTTTTCAAAGGCTCTTGCTAAGCCTAGTGAATACACATTGCTTTGATCAACTATTACAACTACAGTTTTTAAATTTAAATCTTTATATGCATAGTTTGCAAATTTATCTCCTTGGAAGCTATCCATAAAACAAACTCTACTAGCGTAGCTTTTTTTATCCAAAAGTTTATCGCCTGAAGCAACAGGAGCTATTACTGGGATTTTTCTTTCTTCGGCTATAGATAAAACTTGCATAGTATTTGGTGTAACAGCTTCACCTATAAGTCCTAAAACTTTATCTTGAGAGATAAGTCTAGTGGTGGCATTTGCTGCTTCTATTTTATCGCCTTTTGTATCTATGGCTATGATTTTAACATTATCTCCGTTTTTTAAATTTGGATTTAAGGTATTAGCTAGTTTGATACCTTCATATACATCATTACCATAAGCCGCTAAAGCGCCAGTAAGTGGTAAAATAACTCCTATTTTTACTTCCGCAGCATAAATTGAACTAGCACAAAGCAAGCTAGCTAGCAGTAGATTTTTTTTCATGAAAACTCCTTTTTTTATTTTAAAAATGTATTATGTTTTGTTTTTGGTGCAGGTTCTTCTTCTAAAAGATCTTTTTGATTAAGCTCGATAGAAAAATTTTGCCCCTTTAAGTAAGCTATAATGTGATCCATATCACTTCCACTTAATTTTTTGGCGTATATGCTCATTTGAATGTTATCGCTTGATTGATCTTTAAAATATCCATTAGCATAGTCTTTTAAGGCACCTTTGATTTCTTCTGGGCTTAAATCTTTAATAGCTTTTTTACCATAAGAATTTTTTTCTCCATTTTCTCCGTGACAGGTGTTACATTTGTTTTTAAAATATATTTCTTTAGCTTTTTTTAAATCATAGCTAATATTATCATTAAAAGTATAAGTAAATAAAGACTTTATATTAAAAGCCATTAAAGAATTTATAAATAAAATACTAATTATAAATGAGCGTAACATAATATGCCTTTTTTAAATATAAATAAAGCTCGATTATATCTAAAAAAAATAAACAATTTTATCTCAATCTCACTTTTTTG
>NZ_JAKMRT010000023.1:0-17299 GCF_025772225.1 Campylobacter sp. IFREMER_LSEM_CL1097
GATATTTTTGATATAAAATATTTATTTTATAATAAATAAGATTTATATTTCTTTTATTAAAATTTTGTTCATATTTCAATAATTGAATTTTTAATAAATATATAATTAGAAAATATAGAGGTGTTTTTTTATTTTTAATTGATTTTAAAACATCTAAAACAATTTTATGTTCTTGAATATTAGCTTCTAAAGAATTAATATTATTTGTTATAGAATTGCTATTTACATGCTGGGTATACAAAGGTTGTGTTAAGTGAAATATTTCGTTAGATAATATTGTCAAAGGATAATATAATAAGGCATCTTCTGCCATATTTATTTTGATTTCTTTTTTGAGATTTAACATGTTGAAAGCTTTTAAATAAATATCTTTTTTGATTATTTTAGCCCACATTGTCCAAAATGGGTTTTTAGTTTTAAGTATTTGCATTATAAATTCTTTGTTGTTGTATTTTCCTTGTTTTATATTTAATTTTTTTATTGATTTTTTTTCATTGCTAATAAAAGCTTCAAAACACAACAAATCAATTTTACCCCCCCCCATATCCAAAATTTTAATACATTCTTCACATGCATTAAGTTCTAAATAATCATCAGGATCTAAAAACATGATATAAGGTGAAGTTGCTACTTTAACACCTTCATATCTTGCTCTTAAAAGCTTTAAATTCTCTTCATTATGTATGATTTTTATCCTATCATCTTTGCTAGCATATTCTTTAGCTATATCTATACTTTTATCATTACCACAATCATCTACTATAATGATTTCTATATCTTTAAAGCTTTGGTTAATACAACTTTCTAATGCTCTAGCTATATATTTTTCTACATTATAAGTTGGTAGTATGATAGAAATTTGACTCATTTTAACTCTTTATTTTTTGGTATAATTATACTATAAATTTAAGGTAATAAAATGAGTATGAATATTAATGCTTTGGTATGTGGTAATGGACCTAGTTTAAAAAATATAGATTATAAAAGGTTGCCAAAACAATTTGATGTATTTAGATGCAATCAGTTTTATTTTGAAGATAGATATTTTGTGGGTAAAGATGTAAAATATGTTTTTTTTAATCCTTTTATGTTTTTTGAACAATACTATACTAGTAAAAAACTTATACAAAACGAAGAGTATAACATAGAAAATATAGTTTGTTCTACTTTTAATTTAGAATACATAGATGGATTTAAATTTGTTGATAATTTTGAATTATACTTTAGCGATGCTTTTTTAGGTCATGAAATTATAAAAAAGCTTAAAGATTTTTTTGCCTATATTAAATATAATGAAATATACAATAGGCAAAGAATTACTAGTGGAGTTTATATGTGTGCTACAGCTGTGGCTCTGGGATATAAAAGTATATATATAAGTGGTATTGATTTTTATCAAGATACAAATAATTTATATGCCTTTGATAATAATAAAAAAAATTTATTAAATAAATGCACTGGTTTTAAAAATCAAAAATTCAAATTTATCAATCATTCAATGGCATGTGATTTGCAAGCTTTAGATTATCTAATGAAAAGGTATGATGTGAATATTTATAGTTTAAATTCAGATGAGTATTTTAAATTAGCTCCAGATATTGGAAGTGATTTTATATTGAGTAAAAAACCAAA
Source organism: Campylobacter sp. IFREMER_LSEM_CL1097 (assembly GCF_025772225.1). Classification (NCBI taxonomy): domain Bacteria; kingdom Pseudomonadati; phylum Campylobacterota; class Epsilonproteobacteria; order Campylobacterales; family Campylobacteraceae; genus Campylobacter; species Campylobacter sp. IFREMER_LSEM_CL1097. The sequence continues at coordinate 1,633 of NZ_JAKMRT010000023.1, forward strand.
AAAATATATAAATGATATATTGATACCAGATAGGTATGCGCAAGAAAGATATTATGGAAAAAAAAGTAGGTTAAAAGAAAATCTCCATTATAAGTTAATAAAAGATCTAATTAGACTTCCAAGTGACATAAAACACTACTTAAAGGAAAAACATGCAAATAAAAATAGATAAATTAACTATTTCTCAGAAAAATCCTTTGGTAATCCCTGAAATAGGTATAAACCATAATGGTAGTTTGGAGATAGCAAAGCTTATGGTAGATGCAGCCAAAAGAGCAGGAGCTAAGATAATAAAACACCAAACTCATATAGTCGAAGATGAAATGAGTCAAGAAGCTAAAAATGTTATACCAGGTAATGCAAATATTAGTATTTATGAGATCATGGAACAATGTGCATTAAGCTATAAAGATGAACTAGCTTTAAAAGAGTATGTAGAAAAGCAAGGTTTAGTATATCTTAGCACTCCATTTAGCAGAGCTGCTGCAAATCGTTTAGAAGATATGGGTGTAAGTGCTTATAAAATAGGCTCGGGTGAATGTAATAATTATCCTTTAATAAAACATATAGCACAATTTAAAAAACCTATGATTATAAGTACCGGAATGAATAGCATAGAAAGTATAAAACCCACAGTTAAAATACTTAGAGATTATGAAATACCTTTTGTTTTACTTCATACTACAAATTTATATCCAACCCCATCACACTTAGTAAGATTACAAGCTATGTTAGAACTATATAAAGAATTTAATTGTCTTTATGGACTCAGTGATCACACCACAAACAATCTTGCATGTATAGGCGCAATAGCTTTTGGAGCAAGTGTGCTAGAAAGACACTTTACGGATACTATGGATAGAAAAGGCCCTGATATAGTTTGCTCTATGGATGAAAGTGCTTTAAAAGATCTTATAAATCAAACACAAGAAATGGTGCTTTTAAGAGGCGATAATAATAAAAATCCTTTAAAAGAAGAGCAAGTGACCATTGATTTTGCATTTGCTAGTGTAGTAAGTATTAAAGATATAAAAAAGGGTGAAATTTTATCTATGGATAATATTTGGGTAAAAAGACCTTCAAAAGGTGGTATAAGTGCAAAGGATTTTGAAGCCATACTTGGAAAAAGAGCAAAAAAAGATATAAAAAATAATATACAACTAACATGGGATGATTTTGAATGAAAAAAATAGTTTTTGTTAGTGGAACTAGAGCTGATTTTTCTAAAATAAAATCACTAATGATGAAAGTTGAAAATTCAAATGAATTTGAATTATTTATATTTGTAACCGGTATGCATATGAGTAAAAAATTTGGCTCTACTTATATGGAAATAGAAAAATGTGGTTTTAAAAATATATATAAATATATAAATCATGATAAGTATTATCAGATGGATAAAGCTTTATCATCAACAATAGATGGTTTTTCTAAATTTATACATGAGATAGAGCCTGATTTGATAGTAGTGCACGGTGATAGAGTAGAGCCTTTGGCTGCTGCTATAGTAGGAAGTTTAAATAATATCTTAGTGGCGCATATAGAAGGCGGAGAGCTTTCAGGAACTATAGATGAGAGTTTAAGACACGCTATTAGTAAATTAGCACATATTCATTTAGTAAATGATGAAATAGCAAAAAAAAGATTAATACAAATGGGTGAAGATGAGAAATCCATTTTCATTATAGGTTCTCCTGATTTAGAATTGCTAAATAATACTATATCTTTAGATGAAGCAAAAAAATATTATAATATAAAATTTAAAAATTATGCCATAGCTATATTTCATCCAGTTACAACTGAAATAAACTCTTTATATAAACAAAGTGAAGAATTTGTAAATGCTCTTATAAAAAGTGAGAAAAATTATATAGTTATTTATCCAAATAACGATTTAGGATTTGAGTTGATTTTGCAAAACTATGAAAGGCTAAAAAATAATGAAAGATTTAAAATTTTTCCTTCTTTAAGATTTGAGTATTTTATAAGTCTGTTAAAAAATGCCAATTTTATCATAGGAAATTCAAGTTGTATAATAAAAGAAGCTTTATATCTTAATGTAAATGGAATTTTAGTTGGTTCAAGACAAGATGGTAGAACTGATATTAATAAAACAATAAAAGTAAATGCAGAGGAAAAGGATATATTGGAAGCGATTTTAAATACTAGTAAATGCACTAATATTACAAACAAAAGATTAGAAATTTTAAATAGTTCTGAGCAATTTTATAGGTTATTGAAAAATAATATTTTATTTACTATAAACAAGCAAAAAATATTCATGGATAAAAATGACTTTATTTTATAAAATTATAGCTTTTTTGAGATTGCTTAAAATTGATAAAAAATTAAAATTTGATAATGAATATTTTTTAAACTTAAATAAAAAAATCTATAATGAAAAACATAAAGGATTTTTTGATTTTGATCCAAACTCAAAAAATCCAAAATCTCCTTTAAATCCTTGGGCTTTTATAAGAGTGAAAAATGAAGCCACTACTTTAAGAGTATCACTTGAAAGTATGTTACCTGCCATACAAAGAGGTATTATAGGGTATAACGACTGTACTGATGGAAGTGAAGAAATTATTTTAGAATTTTGTAAACAATATCCTTCGTTTATACCAGTAAAATATCCCCATGAGGTGCAAATTGAAAATCCACAAAGTGAAGAAAATAAACTTCATGGTTATTATAACTATGTGGCTAGTTTTATACCACAAGATGAGTGGTTTATAAAAATAGATGTGGATCATTACTATGATGCAAAAAAATTATACAAGAGTTTTTATATGGCATCAAAAAATACTGCTGTTAGATTTCCAAGAATTAACTTTTTAATACTAAATAATAAAATTTTAATTCAAAATATAGGTGAATGTGGTTTTATCAATGGAGGGGATCAATTGTTGATTCAAAAGTGCAATAGTGTGTTTATAGAAAGAATGGTTTCAAAACAAAGTCAATGGATTGATCCTGAAAAAACTGTGAAAGAATTATATTCTGAACAGCAAATCATACCTAAACATATAAAAATATTACAAGCAGAATTGCTTCAATGGCATTTTCCTGCCTTAAAATATCGTAGAAATGATTATCAAAAACATTTGGATGCTTTAACTTTAGAAGATTTTAAAAAAATCCATTATAGACATAGAAAAATAAAGAAAATAAATTATACAATGCTTGATGAAAAAGTAATTCGTGAAATATTAGATAAATTTAAATTGAGTGGTAAAAAATGACTTTAGCTATAATACCTGCTCGAGCTGGTTCAAAAGGTATAAAAAATAAAAATTTAGCTCTTTTGTATGATAGGCCTTTGTTGTATTATACTATCAATGCGGCAAAAAATTCAAAGTATGTAGATAAAATTGTTTTAAGTAGCGATGGTAATGATATATTAGAATATGGAAAAACTCAAGGTGTAGATGTGTTAAAAAGACCTAAAGAGTTAGCGTTGGATGATACAACTAGTGATAAGGTTGTATTACATACCTTGAGTTTTTACAAAGATTATGAAAATATTGTTTTATTACAACCCACTTCCCCTTTAAGGACAAATGTACATATAGACGAAGCTTTTTTAAAATTTAAAAATGAAAACTCAAATGCATTAATAAGTGTTGTAGAATGCGATAATAAAATTTTAAAAGCTTTTATAGATGATAATGGCAACTTAAAAGGAATTTGCAATAACAAATATCCGTTTATGCCTAGGCAAAAATTACCAAAAACTTATATGAGTAATGGTGCAATTTATATAGTAAAGTCAAATTTATTTTTAAATAACCCAACTTTTTTGCAAGAAAAAACGAGTTGTTATATAATGGATGAAAAAGCTAGTTTGGATATAGACACAACAGAGGATTTAAAAAGAGTCAATAATATAAGCTTTTTATAATTTTTTTATAAAAAGCTTGATTAAAAAGGATAGTATATTATCTAGCATTGATGTTTTTAAATTAGTATTTATTTGGTTATATAATTTTTCTATTTCATGTTTTTTTAAAAGTTGTCCATAAACTCCCATTTGATGAAAAGTGTTTTTCTCCATATTATTTAATCTCCACATTTCTGAAAATAAATGTAAGAAAGGTTGATTGGTGTCTATTGAAGTGTTGTTATCTAAAAAATTTTTCGCATTGCACCATGAAATCTGACAAGTTCTTTTATAATCCCAAGCAAAATTTTCTAAACCACATTTTTTTACATGATCTGCTAAAAACCAAGGACCTATAATGCCCCATGGGATTTGCTTTCTTTTGTTGATAATTTTTTCTGTTTCTTGTATAAGACTTTTTCCAAAATCAGAATTTTTAGGAAATTTTAAAAAAGATGTTGTAATCCTTGATTTTGTATTATCCTCATCCACTTCTTGTGTAAAAATGTATTTTTCGTTTAAATCAATATAATTTAAACAAATCATATCAAGATCTACCCATACTCCACCCTTAAGGTAAAGTAAGTTAAATCTAAAATAATCACTAAAAGCTGCTACACCAGCTCCTCTGTCATCCTTAAAATAATTTCTAAAAGAAACAATCTCATTTGCATCTTTTAATTCAAAATCATCAAATAACTCATCTAATTTTCTAAAAATTTTATCGTCTAAATTATAAGTATAAAGAATAAATTTATAGCCATTATCTATAAAAGATTTTATAGATAAAAGCTCCATTAAGCCTATACCTTTATATCCTTTAGGTGTGTACCAAAAACTACTAATTTCTTGTTTCACTATTATTTTGCCTTTTTAATAAACTTTTTTGCAGCATTTGGGTGTATAAAATATCCTTGTGTGCCGCCAGTATTCTCGTAACTTATGTAAAAATTATTATTTAAATGGTGTATTTTTTTATCAAAAAGATAATAAAATCTTATGTATTTATAGTTACTATTTAGTAGTTTTTCAATGATGTTCGGGTTGTTTAAAAGCTCATCACTAAAGATGATATCATCTTCTAAAATGATGATAGCACTATTAAGTTCTTGGCATTTTTCCCATAAACTATAATGAGATGCAAAGCATGATTTTTCACTATCGCTAAGTTCACGCCCAAGTACAAATTGACACCACCATGGGAAGTGGTTTTTAAACTGCAAATGTTCATTTTTAGAACCATCGATGGCTTTAAAAAATTCAAATTCTAGTTGATTTTTTAAATCCGGATTGTATGTGAAGAGTTTTTGAATTTGTTCTTGCATAAAATTTTTTCTATCTTCTGAGCGTTCTAGATTGATGATAAAAACTTTTACTTTTTTCAAACTCTACCCTCTAACCCTAAAATTTCTTTCTCTAAGATTTCTAATATTTTTTCATTAAAATGCTTATATTGAAAAATATTAGTTAATTTTTTAATGTATTTTAAACTTTGCTTTTTATGTTGATAATTTTGCCATAAAATTGCTTTATTTTTTATATAAATGTTATTATTGCACAAAAAATATATGAGAAGTTATAATGAAGAATATATTAGTCACAGGTGCAGATGGTTTTATAGGTTCGCATTTAGTTGAAATGCTTTATACACAAAGCAAAGACAAGAATTCTTTGTTTTATGGTTATAAAATTAAAGCTTTAAGTCAGTATAATTCTTTTAATTATTGGGGTTGGCTTGAAGATATAGAGTGTTTAAAAGATATTGAAGTAGTTTGTGGAGATATTAGAGACCCACATTTTTGTAAAAATATCACTCAAGATGTAGAAATCATCTTTCATTTAGCGGCTTTAATAGCCATACCTTTTTCTTATGTTGCTCCAGATAGTTATGTAGATGTTAATATAAAGGGTACTTTAAATATCTGCCAAAGTGCATTAGAAAATAATGTAAAGCGTATTATTCACACAAGTACAAGCGAGGTTTATGGTACGGCTTTGTATGTGCCTATTGATGAAAAACATCCTTTGCAAGCACAAAGTCCATATTCAGCAAGCAAAATAGGTGCTGATGCTATGGCAATGAGTTTTTATAATGCTTTCAATCTCCCACTGACCATAGCAAGACCTTTTAATACCTATGGCCCAAGGCAAAGCGCAAGGGCGGTGATCCCAACTATCATCACTCAAATTGCAAATGGAGCTAAACAAATAAAGCTTGGAGATGTAAGTCCTACTAGAGATTTTAATTATGTGAAAGATACTTGTTTAGGGTTTTTAGAGTTAGCTAAATGCCAAAAGGCTATAGGTGAAGTGGTAAATATAGGATCAAATTATGAAATAAGCATAAAAGATACTTTAGAACTCATTAAAAAACTTATGAAATCAAATGTAGAATTTATCACAGAAAATGAACGCGTTAGACCCGAAAATAGTGAAGTATTTAGGCTATGGTGTGACAATAGCAAGATCAAAAGCCTTACTAACTTTTCACCACAATATGATATAGAAAAAGGTTTAGCTCAAACTATAGAGTGGTTTAGTAGTTCTTTAAATTTAAAAAAATATAAAAGTGATATTTATAATATTTAGGATTTTTGTGAAAGAAAAAATAATCATTATTGGAGCTGGAGGACATGCAAGAGCATGTATGGATGTTATAGAGCTTGAAGGTAAATTTGAAATTGCTGGTTTTGTGGATAATGATATAGAAAGTGCGTATTATCCATTGCTTGGGAATGATGATGATTTAAAAAAATTATTTAAAGAATATAAATATGCCTTAATTGGTATTGGACAAATTAAAACTTCATTGCCGAGAGTGCAAATTTATGATAAGTTGAAAACTATAGGTTTTAGATTGCCAACTATTATTTCGCCGCTTGCTCATGTGTCAAAAAGATCTTTTATTGATGAGGCAAGTATAATAATGCATCATGCCTTGGTAAATACAAATGTCAAGATAGGTAAAGGTTGTATAATAAATTCAAAAGCATTAGTTGAACATGATGCTATAATTGAAAATTTTTGTCATATTAGTACAGCTAGTGTTGTTAATGGGGGTTGTTTGATAAAGCAGCATAGTTTTTTGGGGTCAAATACTCATTTAAAACATGGTAGTATTTTAGGCGAAGATAGTATAGTATATATGAAAGGAGTATAATGATGAAATATTGTGATTATTGCGTAATGCCAGATACGAGACCAGGGATAAAATTTAGTAAAGATAAAAGTGGCAAAAATATTTGTTCAGCTTGTGTAAATCATAAAAATAAAGAAAATATTGATTATGAAGCTAGATTTAAAGAATTAGAAAAACTTTGTGATAAATATAGAAGAATGAATGGTAAGTATGAGTATGATTGTGCTATTGCGGTAAGTGGGGGCAAAGATTCTCATTTTCAAGTACATATTATGAAAGAAAAATTAAGAATGAATCCTATTTTATTTAGCGTAGAAGATAATTTTACTATGACTGAAGCTGGGAAGAAAAATTTAAAAAATATTTCTGAAGAATTTGGCTGTCATCTTATAAGCTTAAAACCTGATATAAAAACTCAAAAAAAAGTTATGTTGAAAACCTTTGAAAAGTATGGAAAACCTACCTGGTTTATAGATAGATTAATCTATTCTTACCCTTTTGCTATGGCTTTGAAATTTAATACACCTTTGCTTGTCTATGGGGAAAATATTTCATATGAATATGGCGGGAATGACAACATTGAAACTTCTGATGCAAGTGGTATTTTTTTAAATGGGGTAGCAAGTGATTTGGATATTAATGAATTTATAGATGATGAAATAAAGGAAGAGAATTTGCAATTGTTTTTTGATCCTAGCAAAGACGATATTGGCAAGTTAGACCCTATATATTTAAGTTATTTTGTTAAGTGGAATTCTTATTCTAATTATGTTTTTGCTAAAAATAGAGGCTTTGGTGATTTAAATGGAGAATGGGACAGGAAGCATTGTGCTGAAAATTTTGATCAAGTTGATAGTATTGCTTATATTTTACATGCTTGGATGAAATATCCAAAATTTGGTCATGCTATGGCTAGTGATTATGCTGCTAGATTTGTAAGATATGGACTTTTAAGCAGAGATGAAGCTGTAAAAATAGTAAAACAAAAAGATCATAATTTGGATAATAAATGCATAGAAGATTTTTGTAGTTTTTTAGGTATTTCAAAATCTAAATTTTGGAGTATAGTAGAAAAGCATTATAATAAAGAGTTATTTTATAAGAATGAATTTGGAGAATATAAATTAAAAAATGAAATACAATAAAACCCTTGTTATAGCAGAAGCTGGAGTTAATCATAATGGTGATATAAATTTAGCTAAAAAGCTTATAGAAGTAGCTAGTGAAGCTGGGGCTGATTTTGTAAAATTTCAAACTTTTGTAGCTGAAAATTGTATAAGTAAAAATGCCAAAAAAGCAGAGTATCAACTCCAAGCTACTGATGAAAATCAAAGCCAGCTTGATATGGTTAAAAAATTAGAACTTTCTAAACAAGATCATGAAATTTTAATAGAACATTGTAAAAAATTTAATATTAAATTTCTTTCCACTGCTTTTGATTTAGAAAGTATTGATTTGCTTGTAAAATTTGATATAGAAATTTTTAAAATTCCAAGCGGAGAATTAACTAATCTTCCTTACTTGAAAAAAATTGCTAGTTTTAATAAAAATATCATCTTATCAACAGGAATGGCTACTTTAGGTGAGATTGAAAAAGCTTTAGATATTTTGGTGCAAAATGGTACTCAAAGAGATAAAATCATTATTTTACATTGTAATACAGAATACCCTACACCTTTTGAAGATGTAAATTTAAGGGCTATGCAAACTTTAAAAAAAGCCTTTTGTTTGCCCGTAGGATATTCTGATCACACTTTGGGTATAACTATACCTATAGCAGCTGTAGCTATGGGAGCTTGTGTGATAGAAAAACATTTTACTTTAGATAAAAGTATGCAAGGGCCTGATCATCAAGCTTCCTTAGAACCTGAAGAATTAAAAGCTATGATTAAATCCATAAGAGAGCTAGAACAAGCTTTTGGAAATGGTGTTAAAATTCCAAGCAAAAGCGAAATTAAAAACAAAGCCATTGCTAGAAAATCTCTTGTAGCTAAAAAAGTTATAAAAAAGGGCGAATGTTTTAGTGAAGAAAATCTTACCACAAAGCGACCGGGGGATGGAATTTGTGGTATGAAATATGATAAATATTTAGGTAAAATTGCTAGTAGAGATTATGCTGAAGATGAGTTAATTGATGAATAGAAAAATTTGTGTTATTAGTGGCACTAGGGCTGAATGGTATTTGTTAAGAAATTTATGTAAATACATTGAACAAGATAATGAATTAACTTTGCAGCTTATTGTTACAGCAGCTCATTTAAGTCAAGATTTTGGTTTTACTTATCAAGAGATTGAAAAAGAATTTAAAGTAAATAAAAAAATTCCCATTTTGCTTAATAACAATGATGGTGTAGGTATTTGTAAAAGTATGGGGCTTTTACAAATTTCACTTTGTGAAGCTTTTGAAGAATTAAAACCTGATATTGTGGTGATATTAGGCGATAGATATGAAATGCTCTCTTGTGCTAGCGCTTGTTTGGTAATGCAAATTCCCTTAGCGCATCTTTGTGGAGGTGAGCTTACTTTGGGAGCTATTGATGATAGCATTAGGCATGCTATTAGTAAAATGGCGCATTTGCATTTTGCTAGTACTCAAACTTATGCAAATAGAATTTTGCAACTTGGAGAAAGTAAAGATAGAGTTTTTAATGTAGGTTCTCTAGGGGGAGAAAATATCAATAATATGAATTTTTTAAACAAGGAAGATTTGCAAAAAGAATTGAATTTGATATTTGATGAAAATATATATTTAATAACTTATCATCCTCAAACGATACAAAAATCAAGCGTTAAAAAAGAAATAAAATTATTGCTTGAATTTTTAGATAATTTGGAAAATTCTACTTTAATTTTTACGAAAGCAAATGCTGATGAGAATGGTTTATATATTAATGAGCTTTTAAATGAGTATTGTATAAAACAATCTCATAAAGCAAAGTTATTTGATAATTTGGGCTCTAAAAGATACTTAAGTTTAATGAAAATAGCAAATATGCTTATAGGAAATAGCTCAAGTGGAATTTGCGAAAGTCCTTTTTTAAGAATTCCTTGTATCAATATAGGTAACAGGCAAGAAGGAAGAATTTTTGCTGATAATATTATAAATTGTGATATTTATCATTTAAAACAAGCATTTTTGTATGTTAATACCAAAGAATATCAAGATAAGCTAAAAAATTTCATTAATCCTTTTGAGTGTGAAGGTAAAAATACAAGTCTAATGATAAAGGATATTTTAAAAAATATTTCTTTGGAAAAAATTTTATATAAAAAATTTGTGGATATGCAATGAGTATTGAAAAATTAAAACTTGCTAAAAATGCAAGCATACAAGAAGCTTTAAAAATTATAGGTAGTGAGCGTGTTAGAATAGCTTTGGTGGTAGAAAATGATAAATTTTTAGGTGTAATTAGTGATTCTAACATTAGAAGAGCTTTATTAAATGGCAAAAAGCTTGAAGATAGTATAGAAACAATTTATACTAAGAATTCGCTAACTATTAAAGAAAATACAAGTAAAGAAGAGCTTTTAAAATTAGCTAGTCAAACTGATATTTATGATTTTCCTGTCTTAAATAGTGAAAATGAAGTCATAGCTATAAAATCTATTGCTTCAATTCTTAAAGAAAAAAGTTTTGAAAATGAAGTAGTTCTAATGGTTGGAGGTCTTGGAAGTAGATTGGGTGAACTTACCAAAAATACTCCAAAACCTATGTTAAAAATAGGTAAAAAACCAATACTCGAAAATATTGTTTTAAATTTCAAAGAACAAGGTTTTAAAAAGTTTATATTTTGTGTAAATTATAAAAAAGAAGTTATTTGTGATTATTTTCAAGAAGGCAAAAGTTGGGGTGTTGAAATTTCTTATATTAAAGAAAAACAAAAACTCGGCACTGCTGGGGCTTTGTCTTTGGTGAAAGATATGAAAAAATCATTTATTGTTATGAATGGAGATATTTTAACTAAACTTGATTTTGATCAACTTATTCAAGAGCATAAAAAAAGTAAAGCAGTGATGAGTGTGGTACTTAGAGAATTTGAGCAACAAATTCCTTATGGTGTTGTGAAAATTTCTAACAATGATATAAAAGATATAGAAGAAAAACCTATGCAGAAATTTTTAGTTAGTGCTGGAATTTATGTATTAGAACCAGAAGTTTTAAAGTATATCAAAAAAGATGTGTATTTGGATATGCCTAATTTGATTAAGCGATTGTTAGATAAAAAATTAAAAATAAATTCTTATATATTACAAGATTATTGGATTGATATAGGAAGACTTGAAGAATATGAAAAGGCGATTGTGGATTTTCAATGAAAGCTTTAATTATAGGATTTGGTAGTATAGGAAAAAAACACTACTTAGCTTTAAAGCACTTAGGTTATGAAGTTAGCGTAGTTTCAAGAAGTTATAAAAAGAATGATTTGCAATGTTTTAAGAGCTTGCAAGAAGTAAAGTTAGAAGAAATTGATTTATTTGTTATAGCAACTATAACGATAAATCACTATGAAACTTTAGAATCAATCGATAAAAAAGTAAAAGGCAAAACTATTTTAGTTGAAAAGCCTTTATTTGAAAAATATAGAGAGTTTAACTCTATCAATGGTAATTATATTTATGTAGCTTATTTGCTACGCTTTCATCCTTTAGTGGAAAAAATAAAAACTATTATACAAAAAGATCAATATATTTATTTTGTTGAATTTAATTGCTCATCATATTTACCAAACTGGAGAATTTGTGATTATACTCAAAATTATAGTGCAAAAAAAGAATTAGGCGGAGGAGTTTTATTGGATTTATCCCATGAGCTTGATTTAGCGTATTATTTTTTTGAAAAATTAGAATTATTATATGCTCAAAATTTAAAAATTTCTGAACTTGAAATTAATAGTGATGATTTTGCATTTTTATCTTTAAAATCTAAAAAAGAATTAATTCATATCAAACTTGATTATTTTTCTAAATTTACAAAAAGAGAGATTGTTTTGCATTCTCGTGATAAAACTTATAAGGCAGATTTAGTCAATAATAAATTATACATTTTTGGAACAACTACCTTGTTGCAGGTGGAAGAATGCCAAAGTGATACGATAAAAAATTTAATAAGTCTTCATGAAAAAATTATAGAAAAGGATTGTAGTGTATGCAATCTTTATGAAGCTTTTGATGTTTTAAAATTATGTGATGAAGTCAAAAGGAGATCTAGTGAATAATATTTTATGCACAATATGTGCAAGAGGTGGTAGTAAAGGGGTTAAAAATAAAAACATTAGAAAAATTAATGATTTGGAATTAATTGCTTATAGCATAATCCAAGCAAAAAATTCTCAACTTTTTAAACATATTGTAATTAGTACAGATAGTGATGAAATAGCACAAGTTGCTTTAAAATACGGCGGGGAAGTTTTTTTTAAAAGAAGTGCAAATTTAGCTAGTGATGAGGCCGCTAAATTACCTGTGATAAAAGATGCTTTGTTAAAAAGCGAAGAATATTTTAATACCAAATTTAACACCATAATAGATCTTGATGCTTCTGCACCTTTGCGAAATAGTAAAGATATTTGCAAAGCATATGAGCTTTTTAAACAAGAAAAAAAGTCAAATTTAATTACAGCTACTCCAGCAAGACGCAACCCGTATTTTAATCTAATAGAAGTAGATAACGATGAGGTAAAAAAGTCTAAAGAAGGAAATTTCACTACGCGTCAAAGTGCTCCAAAATGTTATGATATGAATGCTAGTATTTATATTTTTACTAGGGAAAAATTGTTGAAAAATAATATTTTATTTGGAAAAGATACGAGTTTGTATATAATGGATGAAAAGACAGCTTTTGATATAGATAGTGAGTTTGATTTTGAAATAGTTGAATTTTTAATCAAAAAGGCTAATTTAAAACAGGAAGATTTTTAATGATTAAAGATAAAGTAGTATTTATAATAGGAGCATGTGGCCGTATAGGGAGTGCTTTGAGTAAGGCATGTTTAGAGCATAATGGAAAAATTATCATCGCAGATATTAATGAGGAAGGATTATTTCACTTAGTATTAAAATTAAATAATAAAGAACGCATTTTAAGCAAAAAAATTGATATAAACGATTATAAAGCAATTGAAGATTGTTTAAAAGAAGCTGTTTTAAAATTTGGAAAAATTGATGCTTTTGTTAATTGTGCTTATCCTGTGAGTAAAGATTGGGGGAAAATTGCTTATTATGAATCAAGTTATGAACAAATTTGTGAAAGTTTGAATTTGCATCTAGCTAGTTTTATTTTTATAGCTAATATAATGGTAAAATTTTTTAAAAAGCAAGGCTTTGGAAATATTATTAATTTAAGTTCGATTATGGGTGTGTATGCACCTAAATTTGAAAATTATAAAGGAACTTCTATGCAAAGTTCTTTAGAATATAGTGTGATTAAAGCTGGTATTAATCATCTTGGCGTTTGGCTTGCTAAGGAGCTTTTTAATACAAATATAAGAGTAAATAGTGTAGCCTTTGGTGGTATAAAAGACAATCAACCCCAAGTGTTTTTAGATGCTTATAGAAAGTGTTGTGCTTCTAAAGGTATGTTAGATGCTAATGATGTGTGCGGGACTTTGATATTTTTAATGTCAGATTATTCTAAATTTATAACAGGACAAACTATAATAGTAGATGATGGATGGGGACTTTGATGAGTATTTTAGAAAATAATATTAATGCAGTGTTTGATCATAATTTAAAAGAGCAATTAAAAAAAGTAAATCAAACTTATCAAATAGTGCAAGGTGATGATAATTTAGATATAAATATTATAGACGGGGGGGGGTATAGGCTTTATGATAAGCCGCTAGAAGAATTAAATAAAACATTAAATTTATACAATGATAAATATCTTTTATATCCTGTATTGTTCTTTTATGGTTTTGGAAATGGAATTTTATACAAAGCTCTTTTGCAAAATCCAAATCATAAGATTATTTTAGTATTTGAACCTGATGTAAATATAATCTATACTATGTTTAAAGTGATAGATTTTTCTCAAGAATTAAAAGAAAATAGATTATTATTAATAAATCCAAAATATTTAAACAAACATGATTTAAAAGCCATATGTTCAAACAATAATATATTTAATTTTTTAAGGACTTATTTTTTAGAGATACATTGTGATTATTATGATGACAAGTACCAAGAAGAAATTTTAAAATTAAATTCTTTAATACAAGATGCTATACGAGAAAGTATTATTTTTTATGGAAATTCTCCAGTTGATTATTTACAGGGTATAAAACATTTTATACAAAATATTCCTAAAATGATAGCTCATCCAAGTTATAAAGAATTATTAAATAAAAGAAAAAATTTAAGTGATACAGCTATCATAGTCTCAACAGGACCTAGCTTAACTAAACAACTTCCACTTTTAAAACAATACCAAAACAAAGCTAGTATATTTTGTGCTGATAGTGCTTATCCTATCCTTGCAAAAGCAAATGTTAAACCTGATTATGTTTTCTCACTTGAAAGAACTGATTTTACTAGTGAATTTTTTAATCATGATTTTGGTGAATTTGATAAAGATATTTTATTTATTGTAAAATCTGTAGTCCATCCAAATACTATTAAATATTTAGAAAAAAAGAAATCCTATGGAGGAAATTACACAGTAATTTCTGATCCTTCAAATTTTATAGTTAATGTTAAACTTGATCATTTTGGATATTTTGGGATGGGTCATAGTGTAGCTCATATGGCATATACTTTAGCAAGCTATTTAAATCATAAAAATATTATTTTAATAGGACAAGATTTAGCCTATAATGATATAGGAGAATCTCATCCAAAAGATTATCAAAATTCATCTACTTTTGAAACTGATACCTATGAGCATATAGATACTATAGCATATGGTGCAAAAGGTATGATTAAAACGCATTATATATGGCTTTGGTTTAAAAGCACATTGGAAAATCTTATAGCTGCAGATAAATTTTCGATAACTTATAATTGTACTGAGGGTGGAGCAAGAATAAATGGAACCATTGAAGAGCCTTTTAAGCAAGTATGTGAAAAATTATTAAAAAAAGATTTGAACAAACCTTTTACAAAACTTGAAAATTTAAATTTAAATAAACAAAATGAATTATTATTAAAAGCATATTATAGAATAAATAAAGATATACAAATTTGTGAAAAATTAAGTAAAAATTTTAATGATGAGTTGGAACTAGTATCAAACGATGTTGATTTAATAGGTTATCAAAATAATAAGGAGCTATTAGAAAACATTATGTATCAAATCAACACGATTAAAACAAAAGTAGAAAGTTTATTAATGCATAGTTTATGTGAAGTACTTAATCCTTTAATCAGGCAATTTGAATTAAATTTAGCAAGAATTTATGTGTTAAATCCAAAAACACAAGAAGATAGCTACAATAAATCAATGCTTTGGATAAAAGAACACCTAGATTGGATAAAATTAATCATAGCTCATATAGATTCTCAAAAGGAAGTTTTACAAAGAAGTATAGTTACAACTAAAGATGAGCTTATAGAAAAAGGTTTTCTAAATTTAGTAGAAAAAATCGAGCAAAGAGCTTTAAAAAATGTTAATTTTTGATATTTTATAATCTATTTTTTAAATTTATTAAATC
>NZ_JAKMRT010000024.1:0-16879 GCF_025772225.1 Campylobacter sp. IFREMER_LSEM_CL1097
CATTTATGCTGTTATTAAAGGGTGATTTTCCTGCACCATTTAAATAAGCTTCGCCTTTAGCATTAAATTTACTATCTTTTGAGGTAATTTTTCCATCTCCAGTTAAAGTCCATTCTACACTTGCATTTGGTTTTCCGCCTTTAACAGTTACTTTGAAAGTTTCATCGCCTACAAGTTCAGTTTTATCGCTTTGAATTGATAAAGAATATTGATGAATAGGTGTTTTCAATAGGTTTGCAGGAGAATTTACATATGTATCACCTTTTTGAATATATTTGAATGAAGGATTAACTTCTTTGATTGAATAATCATTAATTGCTTTGTAAGTTAAAGTTGCTTCCCCCAGATCATTTGCTTTTACACTTGTCGCAGTAGGAATAAATGCTCCGCTTGAAAGAAGCGTAACATTAGAATCTGGCAATAATCCTTGTATCACAAAACTATAATTTTCTCCATATGTTACTTGTTTTTCGACAGGATTATAAACCCCTTCACCATTATATTTAGGGAATGTTTTTACAGTTGGAGTAAATGTTCTTAAATCATACACAATAGTTTTATTTGAATTTTTACCTACACCTGAAGTAGTAATTTTAATAGGAGTTTTAAATGGAGTTTTTGAAGTTAATAAGGCTTTAGCTTCTCCATTTTGATCAAAGCTTAGTTCTTGATTACTTAATGTGCCATCGCCAGTTAAAGTCCATTCTACTTTTTCATTTGGCTTTCCACCTGTAACTTTAACTTCTGTATTATCTAAAACTAAATTTTTTGTATGTAAGCCGTTTTCATAAGCGTCAAGCTTATCTTTTTGACTATTCATTGCTAAAGAATATTGATAAAGTTTGATATTATCTTTAACTTCAATTTTATTTGCGATACTTTGATTATAAATAGCTGTAATTTCTAAATTTTTTACACTATAATCTTTGATTGCTTCAAATACTACTTTACTCTCGCCTTTTTCATTTGAAGTAGTTTCTTTATTATTGCTAATTCTAATTTTCTTACCGCTATTAATATTTTTAGCAATCCATTCTACTTTGGTATTTGGCATTAATCCCGTAAGTTTAACTTCAAACTCACTTACATAATCAATTGTTCCATTTTCAAATGGAGCATTTGTAACTGGGTGCTTGTGAGTTGGTAAAATCATAGTAGCTTTATAATTTTTAACCTCTAATTCTTTGCTTTTTTCACTCACTAATTCATCATTAGTATTTTTAGCAAAGATTTTTACTTTACCATTATTTTCTAATCCTACGATTTTAACTTTGCTTTCGCCTTTATTATCTGCAATAAGTTGTAATTCTTTAGCAGTAGAGCTTTTATTTTCATTTTCTAAAACAAATAAAGCTTTATCTTCGCCCTCTAATCTCCACTTTACATTAGTTTTATTTGGGCGTAAATTTTTATAAGTAGCAATTGCGATTTCTTTGTTTCCTATAACTTCTTTATCAATACTTAAATCATTATCGTTATTACCAAATACCATAATTTGCACAGGTGCTTTAAACTCAACTCCATTAACACTAGCAATAACTTTAACTTCTTCTTTATCTTTCATAGTATCATCAGCTTTGTATTTGATAATAGCTTCACCATTGTTATCAGTTGTATCTGAAGTATTTGTTTTAATCAGTTCGCCTTTGCCTATTAATCTCCAAACAACTTTTAAATTATTAGCTAAGTTTCCACCTGCTAAAGTGATAAGACTTTCTTCAAATCTTTCTATTTTTTCAGGATCTGCTTTAATTTTAAAATCAAGTTTTATAATTGAAATAGGAAATTTACCACTTGATTCGCCAGCTACTGCATTTAAATCAGTTTTTGGAGTGCAAGAACGAATGATTTGCACATAAACTTTTCCGCTATTGTCTGTAATATAATCAAAACCTTTTTCAAATACTACACAAGAATGAGTTGGTGTAACTCTCATAGGAGTATTTTTTACTACTTCATCAAAGCCATTTTTTAATAATATGCAATGTTTATCATTACCTAAATCCCCACAATAAGAAATATGATACTTATTTGGAGTTGCTCTATATTCAAGAACCATAGAATAATCTCTATCAATAAATTGAGTTCTAGTGCCTTCAATAGTATTACTAATTCCTGCTAGTTTTGGTTCAAATGCTAATTTCATAGCTTTTTCATCAAGTGGTATATTAATGTTTGCACTAATTGAAGTATTCTTTTTAGAACTTTCTGCACTTCTGCTATGACTTAAAGTAAAAGTTAATGCAGGGAATGGAGAATATGAAATTCCTCCTTCATATATTAATGGATTTTTTTCTAAATCATCTACGCTATTTGCTCCAAAAACGCCTACTTTTTCTCCATACCATTTTCCCATTTTTGCAAAAACTGAAACATTAATAAGAGAAGGAAAGGCATATTTTATTTTTGCATCCCAGCCATTTGCAGGGCGTTCTTGCACATAATCTTTATCAAAATCATAGCTATCTATCCAGTTACTCAATCTTTGATAAACATTTGCATTAAATGCGAGTGTATCTACCATAGCTTCAGCACCTAAAGACATTCTTTTATGTCCTCTGCTAAAATCATGATCATAGACTGAGTTTAGTCCTAACATAATATTACCTGAATTATTTAAAGCTGTTGCATTTGGATAATATCTTATACCCCCACCAAAGTGTCCTATGATTCTATCATTAGCAAATTCACCTATACCACTTTGTAAAAAATAAGATATTTTTGGATTATCTTCACTTACAATAGGTAAAAGTGCTTTAGCATTACCACTAAAACCGCTTCTTTCATTGTAATTAAATGAAAAATCTGTATTAATAGAAGTATTTAATGAATCAATAAATTCTTTAGCTAGTTCATTTGCACTTGCATTTAAATAAGAACTTGCCATATTTTTTACAATTTCTTCTTTGCTTTTGCTATCTTCACTATCATAAATAGCACCAGCTGTCTGAATAACTTTCATTACTTTATTTGAAAATTCTTGATCTTCTTTGCTTAAATTATCATCTTTTTTACTATCATTTAAAACTTCTTGTGTTTTTAAATTTTCATTATAATAATTTGCATTTGTAGGGTTTTCAAGATAAACAGTTTCAAAAGGTTTTTTAATAATTTTTTTGTCTTTAAAATTAGTATGAGTGTGTTCTTTGATAACTTCTTTATCATCAAACTCAAGCCACTTAGCTGAAATATATTCTTCTTTATTTGCTAGTTTAGCCCATTTAGTGCCTGTTTCGTTAGTTATAATATTTTCAATATCTAATATTCTATTTTCTCTATAAATTTCTACTTGTTTGCTTTTTACATTTGGTTTTTCTCTTGAGATTATGCGATGAGCTTTTACTTTTGCTTTTCTTATAGTTTGTTCTTGAAAATTTGTATTATCTTCTTCGTTATTAATTTCTTTTAAATTATTATCAAGATTATTTTTTTCTTGAATTAGTTGTTCTTTTTTAGTAATTAATTCATTATTGTTTGAATTATTACTTAATTCTTTATCTATACTTCTGATTTCTTTGTTTATTTTTGCATATTTAGCATAGATTTCTTGCTCACTAAGTTCTTTACTATCTTTTTCTTCTTTTATAATTTCACTAGCTTCATTAACTTGTGTTTCTTGTGATTGAATAGTGTTTGTGTTTTGGGTGCTTGAAGGTAAAATTTCATTATCAGTATTAGCTGATGAAATAATTTTTTTACTTAATATTTCAATCTCACTATCTACATTGTCAAAAATAATACTTGAATGTGTTTGATTTATTAAAGATGAACTTAATAAAAAAGACAACAAGATTTTTCTTAATATCCTTTTTTTTGGATATTTTGTTTTTAAAGATTTTTTATATAGTACTGATTTCATTTTACCCTCTTTAGTTCTTATTAAAATACTTCTTCTTCCGTATTATCTGTTTGAGCAAAATTTTCAACAGAATTATCTTCTTTAGTTGCTTGGTGATCTATATTTTGCTTTTCTTTTTGATGGACAAATTCAAAATTATCAACTATAACTTGAAAACCAGTTCTTTTATTTTGATTTTCATCTTCATAAACTGAAGTAAAAATCCTTCCTTTGCATAAGAATTTATCTCCTTTTTTTAAGTAATTTGCTAAAGCATTTACCCTATTTGTTCCAAAAACAACCAAAGGAATCCAATCTGTGTGTTTTATTTCCTCATTTGCTTTTTTAGTAATAGTCGTAATTGCTAAACTATTTTTTGCTAAAAGTTCTTTTTTTCCTTGAGATACTTCCCAATCTTTACCAAGAAAACCACATAATACTACTTCATTCATTTTTTCATCTCCTTATTTTAATTTTGGCTTATTTTTTTCATCAAAACACATAAACTTACAACCATTTTTATACTCACTACATCCCCACCAATAAGTCCCTTTTGTATTTTTTCTTCTTATTAAATAACCATTTTTACATTCAGGGCAACTATATTGTTTTTCTTTTGATAATTGTGAGAATTGATTCATACTCCCATTTTCTTTTATTTTCAAAATTTCACTATTAACCTCCTTTAATATATTTTGTAAGAAATCTTCTTTTTTTATTGTGCCTTGCTCAATCATTTTTTGTTGCTCAAACCATAAAGCAGTCATATCAGGATATTTAAGAGTTTCAGGTGCTAAAGATATTAAGAGTCTTCCTTTTTTAGTAGATTTAACAACTTGTTTTTTATCTTTACTTACCTCAATATATCCTTGCTCAATTAAATTTTTAATATGAGTTGATCTAGTAGCAGGTGTTCCAATACCTCCATTTTCACCTTTTTTGTCTTTATCTTTTTCAATTAGTAATTTTTTTATTTTTTCATCTTTCACATATTTAGCAACACTATTTAAATCCTTTAATAAAGAATCCATCGTATAATAAGGACGCGGTTTTGTTTGCTTTTTCTCTATTTCAATATCTTTAATTTTACAAGCACTATTATTCTCTATTAGTAAAATGTCTAAATGATTATTAGTATCTTCATTGTCTTTTTCATCACTTTGCTTGAAAAATTTTCTAAAACCCTCACTAATATTTTTGCTTTGAGAAGTGCCAAATACACTCTTATCATAAGTTTGTATCTCAAGATTTGTAACTTCATATTCTCTTGGTTTAAAAAACTGAATCACAAATCTTTTTGCTATTAAAATATAGATATTCTTTTCTTCTTCTTTTAAAAGCCCACAATCAAAATTGTTTTGAGTTGGTATTATTCCATAGTGAGCGGAAATATTTTTGTCATTAAAAGCTTTGCTTTTAATGCTTAAATCACTCTTTTCAAGCAATAAACTTAAATCACTATCATTATTTTTTATATTTAATTTAATAGAATTTAAAATATTTGGAGCTTGTTCAAACATTGTTTCAGGTAAGTATTGACAATCTGATCTATTGTAAGTTATGGCTTTATATTTTTCTCTTAAATTTTGAGTGATTTCTAATGTTTTATCAGGTGAATAGCCATATAATTTAGCACACTCTGCTTGCAAAATTAAAAGGCTATAAGGCAAAGGGGGATATTCTTTCTTTTTTTCTTTAAAAACACTAATTAACCCCGTTTTATTAATGTTGATTTCTTTTATTTGTTTAGCAATATTTTCATCGATAATCTTTTCTTCTGTTTTTAATCTTGCATTAAATACTTTTCCATTTATTTCAAATTTTCCTAGCAATGAATAATAATCTATGCTTTTAAAATTTTCATATTCATTATCTCTTGCTGTTATAAGCCCTAAAATTGGAGTCTGAACTCTTCCTAAAGTAAGAACTTCTCTAAAACCACTTTTTTGCTGTGCTACACTTGTATAAGCTCTTGTAAGATTAATACCTACAATCCAATCAGCCTGACTTCTTGCAAATCCTCTTTCACTCATTCCTTTAAATTGAGAATTCGGCTTCATTTTAGAAATTTCAACTTTAACTGCTTTTGGAGTTAAATCATTAATTAAAACTCTAAAAACAGGTTTTTTTGTTTTTGAATACTGAATAATTTCATCAATAAGAATTTGACCCTCATCATCTGCATCACCGCAATGAACAATACTATCTACTTGATCATTTTTAATCAATTTGCAGATAATTTCTAATTGTTTTTTGCTATTATTTATAGGAATATATTTAAATTCTTTAATGTCCAAAGGCAAATCATTTAAATTCCACAACTTCCATTTTTCATTATAAAATTCAGGTGTTGCTAATCTCAATATATGACCAAAAGCCCAAGTAATTAAATTATCGCCTTTTTGAATATAACCTTCAAATTTCTTAACATTACCATCTAAGCCTTCTGCAATTGCTCTACCAAGTTCAGGTTTTTCCGCTATAAACAATCTCATCTTTTACCTTTTATCTTTATTTGTTTTACACCCTTGTAATAAGGGTGTAAAATTTATCTTTCGATATCTTTTTCTTTGCTTGGAGCTTGAGTTTCTTGCTCTATTGTTTGTTCTTTAGAAAAACCATCTTGTTGTTTTGCTTTTTGCTCTTTCATTTCAGCTTCATTTTTTATTTCAAAACCAGTACTTGAAACAATCGCTAAATAGCCATCACCTTTTTCAAATTTAGTTTTTTCTAGAGCAAATTTAATATCATCATTTGAAAGTTTAATATTTGTGTCAAGATAAAAACTTTTACTACCATCTTGATTTTGAAATTCACTAATTCCAATTCCTTCAATTAAAGCTTTTCCAGCCTCTCTTTTATCGTTGATTGTGTGATAAAATCTTTTAGTTTCTTCATTCCAGTTATTATTGATAAAAATATGATTATCTCTATTTTTTCTTTCAACTGCATCTGTTGGAACTAAAACAATATTATGAGATTCTTTATCTCTATTTACGAAATAATTTTTCCATTCATTATTTACTTTAAAAGAAGCTGTTACAGCTCCTTTATCCATTCCAGCAACTTTTCCAGCCTCTTCTATCACATCAACTAAAGCAGTAGCAATTTGTCTTTGCTTGATCTCACCTGTTTGAGTGTCTTTATAGTTTAATGCGTTATTTACATCAACCATAAGTCTTGGATTATTTCCATTTGATAACTTTACGAATGCCATTTTTTTCTCCTTAATAAAAATTTTTATGTTTTGTTTTTTGGTTTTTGGTTTGGGAATTTAAAAAAAATATATATAATTACATGTTCATTCACCTCCTTGTAGTGTGATATGAATGCCATTCTCATCTTTATTAAGAATGGTTTTGTTTTTTGGGAAGCTCAAAGTTAAGCTTTTGTCTTTATTTTCTTTTATAATGATAGAGCTTAACTTTTGGGCGTTTTGGGTTATTTTTTTATAATCTTCGTATTTTAAGTATACGATGAAAGAAAAAACTCCAAAAGAAAACCCAAATAAAACAAAAAACATCAATGAAACAATCATAGTTTGTTTGATATTTTTAGTTAGCTTCGAAAAAATTTTAGAAAAATCTAAAATTGCATTTTTTTCTTTTTCTAAAAACACTTTTAAAGTTTGATCATATGTTTGTAAGCTATCACTTAATCTAGCTTCGGTTTTTGACCTAAAATCCTTTAAATCATCATTACTTACTTTTAAAGCACTATTTAATGATTCAAGAAATGTATTATCAAAATTAACTAAAGAATTATCAAGTGCAGTTTTTAGTTCCATTGCTTTTTGACTAAAATCTTCTATTTCTAATTTTGAAAAAGATGAGTTCAAACTATCAAGTTCTGTTTTAATCAAAAGCGTTTTATTGATTACTTCCAATTCTTCTTGACTTGGGGGATTTTTAAAATACGAAATTAGAGAATCAATATTTATTTTAAGTTTATAAAAATTTTGCTCTAAATCTTTAAAAATTCCTTCTTTGGTATTCTCATCAAGAACATTATTTAAGCCTATATTGATAGTATTATTAATGATTTCTAAGATTTTTATCTGCTCATCAATAATTTCTTGATAGTTGCAAATTTTTACTTCATCAAATAAAGAATTATTCATATCTTCTTGATCTATTTGCTCATCAAGTAAGCTTTGATTTTCTTCAGTCATTTTTTATCCAACATTTTTTATTAATAAAAATCTTTTTATAAAAAACCCATTTCCACTTAAAACCTACTCTCTCGCGATGTTTCTCTCTTAAATTATCAGGAAGTAAGTTATATTCTTGTTCAGAAATTTCTTTTAATTCATAACCTCTTTTCCAACTGACATCCTCTATAAAATTTTTAGAGCATATATACTCAAAACCTTGATAATCAGTATAAGAACTAGATTGCAATAGGTAACAAGATTGCGATAATTGTGGATTTATTCTATATCCATAATGCTCTATTTCTTCACATGATCCATCATCACATACTCTTTCCACCCATAAAAGTTTTTTTTCTACTCTTTTATTAAGTTCTTCCAAAGAACATTCACCATCTAAATGAGCTAAAATATCATTCTTATATTTAAGCATTTCAGTATCACTATTATCCACAGGGCAAAGGTTTAAAAAAGCTTTTCTAGCATTAATTGTTTCCCAAGGTTTTTTAAACTTAATTGCAAAATATCTTGCAATCGCTGCATTACATTCAGGTGGTTTAATAGGCGAAGCTAAACAAAGCATAGCTTCACAAGCATATCTAGTATCCCCACTTAAATAATCCAATTTTATAGCTTTTAAATTTGAGAACATAAACATAGCTAAAATTATTGATATCAATTTTATTTTCATTTTTTATTCTCCTTTTTTTTAATTTTTTTGGCTTCTTGTATCATTTTCTTTTCTACAATTTCATCTTGATTAATGGTTTTAATCACGGTTGGTTTAATCTCATTATTATCAAATAAAGAATTACTCATTTATCTCTCCATCTTTTGCATGAAAAAAAAGCATATTGATGGTATTTTTATCTCCCTTAATAATGCTTATAGGCTGTAAGATCATTTCTGCTTCAACACCATTTTTTTTAAAATACTCTTCATATTCTTGAATGATATTTTTTTCGCCTATTAAGATAATTCTTTTTGCATTATGAGCCAAAAGAAAAGTTTTTACTATTTGCTCATTAGTGAGCAAGCCTTCTTTATTTTTTGTAAGCTCTATTTGATAAATCCAGTCCATATTGCTTAACTTTGAATCTTTAGGAACAAATCTATATTTTTCCTCCAATAAAGAATTATTCAAGGTTAGCTTTGAACCGCCTTCAAGTTTTTTAGGTTTTGGTGCAGAACTTGCACATCCTATAAAAATTACACTTGCTAATAAAAGCAAACTAAGCGTTTTTTTCATTATTTTCTCCTGTTGTTGGTATTTGTATGCGACACTCTCCTCTTTGAAAAGCTCCTTTTAAGATATGTTCTTTAGGTATGCCTTTAATTTTTGCCAAAGTTGGAGAGACTTGTTTAAACTTATCAATAAAATATGGATCGTTATAATAAAAAGCTTTTTTGCATAAAATAGGCTTTCCATTATCTATAGTAATAAGCTCATCTTCAAAAGACATTTCTCGAAGTTCTTGTGGAAGCATTAATGCCCTACTTGCTTCACTATAACTTGTAGATCCACCACTTGCCCCTACACTTCTTGATCTTGTTTTAAATGTAGTATTACCAAGTATTCTACTAATCTCCTCTGCATCTTCTTGCTCTCTTGGGGTATAAAAAATTTGACAAGCATGGTTAGTCAAAAGAGTTTTTGCTCCATCATCCCCATATCCATCAGGGGCAGGTGCTTTAAGTTGAGATTTTGATTGATAAATCATCAAAGAACGCATTAAATAACCTGCCATAAAACTTACTGCTGAAAGATATATAGGAATTTTTCTAGGTGCTGTAAATTCATCCATAAGCATTAAACAAGTATATTTAATTTGTGGATTTTGTTCAGGAAGTTCTTTTGTATTCAAAAGAATTAACTGCGACCAAAAAATATTCAATATAAATTTTGCATTAGTTAATTGATCAGGGGTTATACCTATATAAATAGTCATTTTCTTTTTGCGTAAATCTCTCAAATCAAAATCACTAGTTTGAGTAGAAAGTTTTAATACTTCTGCTTCAAAAGGAGTTAAAGGCTCGTTAAAAGAAGACATAACTCCTGATTTTGTATTATCACTTGAAATACTAAAATAAGTTTCTAACCTTCTTTTTGTGATATCTGAAAGCAGATCATCACAATTTGATAAGTACTTATAAGTATTATCAAATCCATTTATTTTTTTACCCTCATATTCAAAAGTAAAACCTTTTGAAAGTTGTAATATTCCAAAAAAACTAAATTCTGTTTTTAAGTTAAATGTTTCTAAAAAAAGTTTCCCATCTTCTTTTAAATTTAAATCTTTCCACAAATAACAAAGTCCTATAAATAGGTTTTGTGCAAGACCATTAAAGAATTGAGTTGTAGAATCTCCTTCTTTTGGATAAATGATATTTGCTAAATCCATTAGCTGACTATCACAATTATCACTATCACTCATATCAATATAAGTTAAAGGGTTGTAACGATGAGTTCTTTTTGAAAATGGATTAAAAAGAAAAACATCTTGACCCAAAACTTCTTTTCTATATTTACTTGTAAAATCAAAACATTCTTGTTTTATATCCTGAACAACAGCACTCTCTTTCCAGTCCATTAAATTTGGTATTACAATACCAACCCCTTTACCACTTCTTGTTGGAGCTCCCAAAGCCACAAACTGAGGCCCTTTAAATCTTAAAAATTTTCCCTTATATTTTCCAATGATTATTCCATTGTCTGAAAATAATTTCATTTTTTTAATTTCTGCTAAATTTGCAAATCTTGCCTCGCCAAATTGAGTTTTTTTGCTTTTAGCTATTAATGCTAAAAGCGTTAAAACAATAACACTAAAACCAAACATACCAAAGAAAGAAATATAAGCTTTTGGGTAAGCATTTATTAATGCCTCAAAAGTGAATTTAAGATTGTAAAATCCAAGAATTCTTTTTAAGCTTACATCATTAAGATAAAACATCACAAAAGGACTTAAAAAATAAGCTATTAATAGTGAAAAAATACTTATAAAAACAAGCATTACAATCTTATCTTTCATTTTCTATTCCTTTTATTTTTGTAGAAAAGCTTTCTAATTTTTGTTTAAAATAATTAGAATTTTTTTCTTGTTTTAAAGATTTTTCTTCATAATAAGCTTTAACTTTTGGATTTTTAAATTCCATTCTCTTATTAAGATTTCTATCAGAATAAAAAGTTATAATAATTTCATCAGAGGGGGATAGTGGCGGAATGAGACCCTCCCCTTTGATCTTATCAGTAGCAACCCTAAAACGAACACCTTCTTTATTTTCCCATTCATATACTTTACCATCTTTGTTTTGATCTTCAAGGAATGGTTCTTTAAAGACTTTCAAATATTCTCTTATAGAGTTACCAAGATTAAAAGCTCTTCAATCTTTATTTCTCCTTCGCTTTCTTTTGCTAAATGTAATTTGATATGTTCAGCACCTCTTCCTTTGTCTCTTTTTGTGTTATGCCAACCCTTAACATAATGGACAACATAATCAATGATTGCCTCTTCAATAATCTCTAATTCTGTATTAATTGGAGTTGAGTTTTTATCGTTAAAATTCACATTATAAATTCCTCTTTTTTCTTTATTTGCCATTTTTCATCTCTTTAAAATATATTTGACTAATATGTCTTTTTCCATTATGAGCTCTAATATGGACAACTACATCAATAAGATTTTTAAGCATATCTTGTATTTTTTCAAAAGGTATTTTTTGACCTTGAGTATTTTGTAAAGTCATCAAAGCCAAACGCTCGAATGTTTCAGAAGTGCTTCCTGCATGGCAACTTGTAATGCTACCACCATGCCCACTAGAAAGAACATTGATAAAATCATAAGTTTCAGCACCTCTAAGCTCTGCCAATAAGATTCTATCAGGCTTCATTCTAAGACACGATTTTAAAAGAGTTGCAGAATTTAAAAAATCTTCATTTTTAGCTTCACTAGGATAAAAAAGTTGTACAAAATTTTTATGCTCATAAAATTTTATTTCTTCAACATCTTCTATAGTTATAATTCTTTGTTCTTTGGGAATAAAATCAATTAAAGTTTTCATAAAAGTTGTTTTACCGCTTCCTGTACCTCCTGCTATAATGATATTTTTTTCATACTCTACTGCTTTACAAATAAAATCTTTAAAATTTTTAGCTTCATAAAGCTTTTTCAACTCCTCA
The DNA here is from genome assembly GCF_025772225.1 of Campylobacter sp. IFREMER_LSEM_CL1097. Taxonomy (NCBI): domain Bacteria; kingdom Pseudomonadati; phylum Campylobacterota; class Epsilonproteobacteria; order Campylobacterales; family Campylobacteraceae; genus Campylobacter; species Campylobacter sp. IFREMER_LSEM_CL1097. Next base: position 12,166 of record NZ_JAKMRT010000024.1, read on the forward strand.
TCCAAAGGATTTGTTATAAAATGATCAGTTTTTATTTCTTCAAAAAGACCACTTTTAACATGATCTTGTATTAAAAATCTTTTCTCACTTGGTTTTCTAATTGTAATTGAAATATGCTCTTTTTTAGTCGCTGGCGGAATTACTACCTGAACCCTTTCACCTCCATGTAATATACAAGAAAGGATAGGGCGTGATTCATCTATCTTATCTTCTTTAAAAGAAGCTAAAGAAGTAGCAAACGATTTAGAAGCTTCATAATCTAATTTACTTGTTTCTTCTTGCCATTTTCCATCATTAGTTTGTATGAAAATATTTTCTTTGCCGTTGTAGCATATTTCAGTTACGCTGGAATTAGCCAAATGCTTTCCAAAAAAATCATTAGCTAATTTTTCTAGGGTTCTTGAATTACTCATTAAAAGCCCTTTCTTTTTAATTGATAAACCTTAGAAAAATCAATATCTTTATTAACATATACACCTACTAAATCACCATGATTTTTATAAAGAGTTGGTTGGATATTAATCATTTTTTCTAAAGCAGTATTAGCTATTTCACGAGAAGTTTCTCTTGAATTTTCCGTATAATCAACGCTATTTTCTTTTTTATTAATAACTTGATTAGCTAAAATATTTAAAGAATCATCAATTATTGATAATAAAATAGCTGAACCAAAGCGTTTCATATAATGATGATCTACCCATCCTTGTATTCCACTTGCTCCAAGCTCATCAGTTGCACCTGAATAAACTGGTATAATAATATTATTAGGCGTTCTTATTTCTTGCCAAATAACAAAAAGCCTATCCATACCATCATTTAATTGTCCTGAACTAAAACTTCCTGTAATGGTGCTTCCTTTTTCAATTAAAAGAACATTGCCATTTGAAGAATAAACATCATTTGAAACAATACAAGCAATACCCCCTTTAATAGTGCTAACTAAACGAGTTTTTAAAGAACAACCTATATAAGTTCCTTTGGATAATAATAAATTTGGATCAAACTGACTAACACTAGCACTAGTTGGGGTAAAAACATCGCCGATAAAATCATTTGATCCATTAGATAATAAAGCATTGTCTCCTTGCATAGGTTTAGAATTAAAAATATTATTTGAGCTTTCTTGTGTATTGTTTTCTTGTGCATTAAAAGCCCCACCATCACTACTACTTACCACAACTAACCCTGCACCTTTTACTATTCTTGGTTGTAAAGGTTTTGAGATAAGCTCGAAAGGATTTTCTTTTGGAGTTACTTCAACGGGTTTTTCCTGTTCTCTTTCTTTCAATAACTCTTCAAAACTCTTTGTTTCTTCTTTAACAGGTTCTTCTTTTTGAGGTAAAATAAAATCTTTTAATTTCACACTACTAGCAATGTCTTTATTAACTTCTTTTGCTTGTGTATTTGCAGTATCATCACTACTACCAATAAAAGATTTTGCAAAGATATATGCAAAAATCAATAATATAAATACACAAGCAATAAAGAATACATAGATTTGAATTTTTTTAACATTAACGCTTTGTGCTTGCAACTCACTTTGTAAATCCATATCTTTTAATTCTTGTTTTTCTTGATTACTCATTGCTCATTTCCTAATAAAGATTGTTCTAGTAAAAGTGTTTTACTTGGATCGTTTATTACTCTTTGTATATTTTCATTAGAGGTTTCTCTAGTTTTATCTAAAGGATTTTTTCCATAGCCATTATTAAAAATTCCAACAACCTTATCTCCACTTCTTAGTAGAATTTGTTTTGCAATTTTTTGAACTACTAAAACATCATATTTTCCATCTTTTTTAATGTGAGTATTTAAGATCATTTCTTTGCCGTTTTCATATAAAAATACACTCGGAAATGTTTTTGTGTTATCAAAACCTAAGTAAGTAAAAACACCATCATCATAAGCATAATTTGGTGCTATATCTTCACTTCCTTTATTCGCTTTCATTAAAAAATCCCAGTTTCTAGGAACTATATTTTTATCAAGCTCTTCTCTTACAATTTTCTTTTCTAGCTCTTTTTTTATTTTATTCTCTTGTTTTAAGATTTTATCAGCGTGGCTAAAAGACAATTTATAAGTTGCTTGCTTGCTATCATTAGTTAGCAATAAATCAAAAATATAAGTTTTTAAATTAGTGGTAACAATTAAATTTGTTTTCCAGTCTTTTGGATTTGGATCAACAATCATCTCTTTTTGCTGACCTTGATTATAAGGATCATTTTCTACAAAAAGTCTAGTTTTATAAGCTTTTGGTTTAATAAATAAAAGATTTTTTTTCTCTATTAAATCCCAACCTTCAGAAAATCCTGTAGCGGTATTTATAATGAATTCATCATCGCTAAATTCAATCATACTTACAAAACCATTTCTAGCTACCATTTTAAAAACATCTTTAGAGTTATACTCAGCATGTGCTACGCGTTGATCGTATTCTGATTTTTGCGGTTCATTTAATGCAAAAACAGGTAAAGCCAAAAATGAAAAAGAAAGGGCTAGGCTAATATTTTTTATCATCTTATTTCCTCATCAACTCTATAGTTAGTAACCTTAAAGCCAAGAGGGTTTAAAATTCTATTTTCTTCACTTGTTTTTGCTAGTAAAAAATCATACGCTAAGGTTATAACTTTGGTTGATTGCTGTGTGCTTTTTGTTACAGAATCTTTTTTAGTAATTAATGCTCTTATAGTAGAGGTTTTTACTCCATTGCTATTTCCAAGAACAATACTTAAAATCTTAACGCTTACTTCAACATTATCTTTATAAATTTGATCTAAAGCATTATCACCAGCATAGATAGCTCTATACTCATTTGCAACATTTTCATCACTCATTAATTGAGTAAGAACATAATCTTGATTTAAAAACTTATAATAATAACTTTCTCTAGCTTTTATATATTGAGAGATAAAGTATTTGTCTAAAGCTTCAATAGAGTTAATTTGCTCTTCTTGTAAGCTAGTAATAATATCCACCATACCAGTAGTATTATCCACTCTAATCACATAAGGTTCAGTGGTTTTTAATGGTGTTAAGAAAATTACAGCAATTACAGCAATAATTGATATTGCCATACTTATAAATGCAACTAACCAAGCTCTTTGATTTGATTTTTCAATCAAATATCTTACACTTGCTTCAAAATTCAAAGCATTAGAATTAATTTCATTTTGGTTTTTCAATTTTATGTTTAAAAGAAGTTAGTATAATTATCCTAAGGCTGATTAACCAAAGGGTTCCCAGCCTTTGATTAATCAAATCTTGCCTTAGAAATGAGGTGAATTAATTTGAATAATCATATTCTAGTAATTATTATACTACTATGTATAATAATAGTCAAGGCTTATTAGCTTTGATTTCCCCTTTTTTAAAGGGGATACTAGAAATCCTTTGGCTTGATACTAACTTTCTTTATCTCCTTTCTTTAAAATTTGTTTTTTTTAAATTAATTTGGTTTTAAATTACCTGTAAAACCCATAGCTAAACCTCTAAAACCATCTATTTTACGGACTTGGAATGTAAGCTCAAAATTGAGCTTACATTGGAAATACCCTATTTCTCGCAATTCATTTAAAATATCTCTAATAGATTTTAAAACACTACTCATTTTTCAAGCTCCTTATTTTTACTTGCTATATGATTGAATTTGTTTAGTTTTTCTTGAAAATATGCTTTGCTTTTGTTTTCTTGTGATATAATACTTTCAACAGAGTTGTGAAAATCGAGGTCGTTAAACTCTCGGTGAGAATGACCCCGCTCACCCCTCTCTGTTTTGCTATGAGCAGTTAATAATCTGTGTCCTTTTCCAAAATCTCTTTCGCCATATTTAAGAATGTTTCCATCATTTGCCTTAACACTCCAATCATACCCTTGTTGTCGTGGATTATATTTAGCTTCTACATTCTTAGCCACCTTAGGAAAAGACAACATCTCTTGCGTAGTAACCATTCCTCTTAAATTTGGATTATCCAAATGTTTTTTAATTTCTTTATCCATAAAGTCTTTATCTACTTTAATATCTCCTATATTGCTTTTAACCCTTGTATGTGTTTTATCTTCTTTTAACACTTTATACATTTGAGAACTTTCTTTTTTGCTTTGTCTATCCCAAGCAATATCTTTAAGATGAGTGATTTTTTGCTTGATTACATCAATAGTTGCTTCTAGTTGTTTAACATCATTTTCTAAAGATAAGATTTCTTGTTGCAATTCTTTATCACTCATCTTGTTGCTTATTTTTCTCATTTTTCAAGCTCCTTATTTTTACTTGCTATATGATTGAAATTTTTTAGTTTTTCTTGAAAATATGCTTTGCTTTTGTTTTCTTGTGATATAATTTTTTTGGTAGTTGCTGAATGTGCATTAGCACCAGATAATTTTTGATTATTACCGCCCAGCTCGGCAGGTCTCGAGGTGTGAAGGGAGTGGACGGCTTCACCAGTAACTACTTGTTCTTTTTTGGCTAATCTTTTAAAATTTCTATTTGATGATATATTAGCGTGGAAAATTGTATTAGTTCCATCATCATTTCTAATACCAATATCACCAATTTTTTGCTTTGTATCTTGTAAATGTTTGACTGCTATAAAGTCTTTTTCATTTTTAGGTCTAGGATTTTTAATGATTAGTTCAGGCTCTTTAACGACTTCTTTAATTGTCTTTGCAACTTCTTGCATATCCTTAAACATTTCAGGATGATTTGCATATAGTTTTT
>NZ_JAKMRT010000025.1:0-15964 GCF_025772225.1 Campylobacter sp. IFREMER_LSEM_CL1097
CTATTATAATACATCGATAATCCTTTTAAATTTTATAGTGATTTAGAAAAAGATTTTTCGTTAGTCCGAACATGTTCCCTTTCACGAGAATTAAGCTTTTTTTGAAAAAACTCATCAACTTTTTTAAAAAAATAGTTTTTATCTTTTTTCTTATCTTTTGAATTATCTATGGTTTTATTACTTTCAGATGTTTGTTGAGTTTCCTTGTAAGCTTTTAAAAATTCTGAAACAAAATTAGAAAATTCATTCGCATTTGATAAAACTCCAACTTCTTTAATTGCTTCAAAAGTTCCATTTAGAATATTTTGAAAATTTTCAGCTTTAAGCGGAGATAATATTTTGTCAAAATTTTCTTTTATTTTTGGATTGATTCTTTTGTTAATACTAGCATCAATATTTTGACTACCTAGTTTAATTAACTCATCTAAACCTTTCTCAAAATGTCCATCACCCAATCTTACCTTTAGCGGTATTTTTAAATCATCAGTGATAATTTCAAATGCAATTTCTTGTTTTGAAAAAGATAATTTTTCCATTCGTTTTAGCTTTTCACAAGAATCAAAAGTTTTTAAAGTATTAAAAAGAGATTCAATCTCTTTAGGATTTGATGTATTGTCATAAGTTCCATTAAAAACACACTCTTGATATTCTTCACATAATGATGAATTATCAATAACTTTTACTTTTATATTTTCAAATGTTATGTTTTTGTTTTCATTTTCTTGTATATCTATGTTTTCCATTTTTCATCCTTAATAATTTTGTTTTTTGGTTTTGTTTTTTTGGATTATTGTAAAAATTGTTTATATTTTTTTTAGTTGCTTTTATCCTCCTTATTGTTGGTATAGTTGATATTAAAAAAATCATCAACTTCACTACATAATGATTTTATCTTTTCTAAATTATTTTTTTGAATATAATCAAAAAATAAATTTCTAAAATCATCTTTATCTAATAAAGAGATAATTTCAGAGCCTAGTTTTTTACAAAGTTTCTCTTTTCTTTCTTTCTCTTTTTGTTTTGCTTTTTGGATTTTTTCTTTATACTCTTGTTTGAGTAATTCTATTTCTTTGCTATCTTTTTTCATCTTACTCCTTGTGAATATTTTATATATTAATTATATCATAAATGTTGAAAATATTAATTTTTATGTAAAGATAAATTGACTAAAATACAGGTGTAAAAAATGTATCAATAGCAGGATAGCTATTTACTCCAAAAAATGACACCATTTTTTAGTAAATAGCAAAATATTCTCTGCGAGGCTCAATAAAAGGTGTTGTAATTTTTATGAAAAAAACTAATATTTACTTTGATGAAAAAAGTTATTCTTATCTTGTTAGACTAAAAAAAGAAATGAAAGTTTCTTTCAGTAAAATAATAAATACAATTTTAAAAAATATTTATGATAATGAAAAAGAAAATATAAACACCATAGATAAAATAAATTATCAAAATAATGAACCAAAAAAAGAAATTAGATTTAAACTTACCGAAGATGAATATAAAATATTTTCAGATTTTGCAAAGAAAAATGGAAATGGAACTGCAACAAAACAAATAAGAATTTTAACTTTAAATCATATTTATAAAGATAAATTTTTTGATAAAAATTATATCGATGAATTTATATTAGCAAGAACAGAAATAAACACAATCGGAAGGAATATATATCAGCTTTTAAAAATTTTAAGAAGCGGAAAAAGTGTGAGAATAAATGAAAAAAATTTAGAAAAATCTTTTGAGGATATTTCAATAAATATTGAAAAATTATCCAAAGAATTAGAAAAAATTATTCTTAAAAATAATGAAAGAATTTAATGTCAAGATTTAAAATTTTTGATGATGAGATCATAGCAAAAAGAGTTTATACTAAAATAGAAGTTGGATCTAAATCTACATATAATTTTGTTAAAAAAAATATATCAAATAAAACAAATAAAGTTTTTAGAAAAAATACTGAAGTCGTTGTAAAAATTACATCAGGCTCGAAAAATTTGCAAGCAGTTTGCAAACATTTAGATTATATTTCAAGAGAAGGAACAGTAGAAATAATTACAAGTGATTTTGATATATTAAAAGGAAAAGATGAGTTAAAAATTTTAAAAAAAATTTATGAAAATGAGGGCGCTCCTATTCCTAGATTTGGACAAGAAAAAAAAGAAAAAAGACATACTATTAATATGGTTTTTTCTATGCAAGATTATAAAAATGCACCCCCAGAAAAAATGAAAAAAGCTGTTTTAATGACATTAAAAAAAATGTATCCAGATAATTTTTTTGCAGTTGCTTTTCATGATGATACTGACAATCCACATTGTCATGTTTGTTTAAAAGTTGCAGATAAAAATGGAAAAAGAATTAATCCAAAAAAATCAGATTTAATGAATTTGAGATTATCTTTTGCTAAAGCATTAAACAATTTAGGTGTGGAAGCAAAAGCAACTATTCGTTCAAAAAACAATGAAGAAGTATCCTATAAACTTGAAAAAAATAAAGAACAAACTAAAATGCATTATTATCAAGTTTTAGATTATGGAAAAGCAAAATATAAATTTAGTCTTGATGAGAAAGCTAAAGATAGTTTTTATGTGAAATATAGAACAAAAAAAGGTATAGCTGTAATATGGAGTAATGATCTTGAAAGAGTTATCAAAGAAAATAAAATTTTAAAAGGGGAATATGCAAAGTTTAAAATTATAGGACAAGAAACATATCAAATTAAGAAAAAAATTAAAGCAAATGGAAAGACTTTTGAAGTAACCAAAATGGCAAAAAAATCTGTTTGGGACGCTTCTGTTTTAGGTAGAGAAAAAGAGCTAAAACCATTGCAATCAGATGAAAAAAATAATCCAAAATATACTATAAAGGAAAACAATGAGAGAGATTATACAGAACAATATAGACAGAGAATCTTACAAGAGTCCAGTAATAAATCAAATATCCCAAGAGAATCTGCCAAAGAAAGAGACTCTATGCGAATATTGTCCGAACAGTCTGTGGTTCATGAGCGAAAAGGAGCTCAAATGCCTATGCACATCAATGCACTCAATCAGCTACAGCAAGGAAAGCGAGAACGAACCGATAGTAGCTTGCGATGGACAAATTCTAGGAATAATGAGATTGAAAGAGATGGATAATTTATAAGAGAAAGGAATAAAACATAATGAAACAAGAAGTTTATACTAGCAAATTTTATATTTGCAAAAAAAATGAAAAAGAAGTTTGTTTTAAATTAGATTTTGAAATAAAAGCATTTGAAGAAAATCAAAAATTTTATTATGTTGAAATATGTGCAATTATAGACTATCAATATTTGAAAAATGAATTAGGTGTTTTTAAAAATGATAATAAAAAAAGAAATTATTGGAAGTTGAAATATATGAGTCATTGGAGTTTTAGTTCTTGCGTAGAGATTGATCATAATTATAAATCTCTAGGTATAGGGACATTTGTAATAAATAAAATATTAGAAATCGCTTTAAGTTATGTTCCAGAGGCAAATTTTCATGATATATTGAGTAAAGAAAATGATGAAAATGAAGAGAGTTGCAAGAATCGCATAAGAAGGGATAAATTGTATAAAAATTTAGGTTTCATATTTAATGAAAATAATACAAGTTTTAGTATAGATAGCATCAGTGATTTAAAAATAAGAAAAGATTTTGATTATATTCAAGAAGTTCGTATTTTTGATATGTGTAATCAATTAGCAAAATTACAATATCTAAAAGAAGGTGATGATAAGTTATTACAATATTGCAAAGATGATTTCAATAAAGAAAAAGGTAAGAATAATATCCTTCGTGCAATAATTAAGCTTATGTCTTTTGTTTCAATAGCACTGGCTGTTTGGATTGTTTATTTATTAAAGTGAAAGATAATCGCCTTTTACTAATTAATTTTTAATATCATATTCTTTCTGAATATTATTGTTTTTATTTAAATCTTCTAAAATCTTTGCAGATTTGGCACAAAAGAGCTTTTATAATCTTTTAAGGGGCAGGTATCAATTTAAATTACGAATGTGTCATAATAACAGCATCAAAATTGTTTATAGCTATTTAAGAAAATGTTTTGTTTTTGGGAAATAACATTTTATACAAAGAATATTAAAATTGAATTTTAGAAGTATAACATTATTTGATTAAATATATATTAATTACATATAACTTAAATATTATATAGATATTTTTTACATATCCATATAATATTATTTATAAATTAGTATGATATATTATGTTAATTTTCTTCTTTTACAAAAATAATGAAAGTTATTGTAAGTTCCTTTTTCGCCTAAAAATTTCCAAATATTGCGTAAGGTTATTTTTTTAGATATAAGCTCTTTTATTAGATCTTCATCTTTATCATACATACTATTAAAACTATTTGTAGGACGACCTATATTTTTTCCATTTTTGCGTGCATTAGCAAGTCCTGCTTTTGTTCTTTGTGAGATAAAGTCTCTCTCTGTTTCTGAAACATAAGCGTAGAAAGAAAGGAGTAATTTTTGAGAAGGATTGTTAAATGAACTTAATTCAGGTTGTCGTAAAAAAAACAAATTGCACACCCTTTTCAGAAAGTTCTAATATTAATGTAATAACTTCAAGCATACTTCTTCCTAATCTTGAAAGTTCTGTGCAAATTAATAAATCACCTTCATTGAGTTTATCTTTTAATTCATTCATACGCCTTTTTTCTAAACTTTTTCTTGAACTCATTTCAACTTCCATAACTTCATCAATATTAATTTTGTTTTTTATACAATATTCATATATTTGGAGTTTTTGGACTTCTGAGTCTTGTTTTGCTGTGCTAATTCTTATATATGCTATTACCATTATGTAATTATATCTAAAATTGTTTGAAGTATTATTTTTTAATAGTATGTATCATTATAATATGTATATAATATTTTTTATATATTATATACATATCAAAATTATATTTTTAAAATATCTTTTAGTTATTTAACACCTTAAATCTTATAAAAGCACCTTTATCCATGCCCATTTGTTCTGCCATACTTGATAATCTTTCATATTCTTCACTTGTAAAGCCTACAAGAAGCTTTTTATCTCTTTTGATTCTTCCAGATTGCGTAGGGGTTTTTTGTGCTGAAGTTTCTCCCGTAGCTCCTTCGATAAAACTATCTAAATTCACATTTGTATTTTTTTTAAATGCCATTTTATTATCCTTTGATTTTATTTATTAATTCATTATAGAAAGTATTAAATTCTTCTAAAGCTTTATTGTTGGAATTAATTTCTGTTTCACTAATTCCTAAACCCATTTGAATGCAAGTTTTATATTTTTCTCTTTCACAGATAATATTATCTAAAAGTTTAATATTGTCATCTTCTTGCTCTTTGATATAGGCTCTTAAATCTTCAATCTTTTTATTTAAAAAAGGATTTGGAGAGCTTTTATTGATTAAAACAAATGTTTGTAGATCTTTATTTAATTCCTTTGCCATTTTAATAATTGTAAACATTTTATCTAAAACACTAACATCAAATTGACTTGGGATTGTAGGAATGATTACAACATCTGAAAAACCTAATGCTATTCTCATTTCTTTTGAGTCTCTACCACCAGTATCGATAATAATTAAATCATACTCATTTTTATTTTTTTCTTTTTGTATAAAATCTTTTAAAGATTCGCCAACTTTAGATACAACAGAGAATGTTCTATTAATACCTTCTTCCATTCTAATATTGACAAAAGTCATAACAGATTTTTGTGGATCGCTATCACACAATAAAACCTTTTTACTCTCAGCTGCCTTAATTGCTAAATTTACAGCTAATGTGCTTTTGCCACTTCCGCCTTTTTCATTACAGATGGATATAATCATACTTATCCTTATGATATTTATTATATATCATAATTATATCATAAAAATATTAAATACATAGTATAAAAATATATATAAAAAATGTAAAAGATATTTATTTGATATGTTTTATATAATAAAAAAATACAAGTAGAAATAGCTCCAGCTATCTTATGGTTGGTTAAAAAACTATATCAAAAGATAAAAAAAGAACAAGAAAAGCTAACTTTAATAAAAGATTAAACATGGTATTTTATCTAGATCATAATGTTTATATATATTCTTTTAAGATTCTTCAATAGAAGAAGCTATTTTCAAATTGATAGCTAAATCTATGAAGATTGTTTATAGTTATACTCATATAGAAAAATATATAGCGCTTGGAAATAGCTCTAAGGGTACATAACATAAAATTTTATCATTAAAATAAGGATATTCTATTCTTATTTTTTAGAATTTTTAGATGGTTTTAACTTAGGTGTATTTCCTGGAGTATTTTTATTATCTCTTTGTCTTTGATCGAGTTCTCCAGTAGATTTTGCGGTGCGTTTTGGACCAGGCTTTAATCCCATTTTTTACTCCTTTTTCTAAAATTTATTTTTGATATTTTACCATAATGTTATATTATTTTGATATAAAAATAATATTTTGGTAGTTTTATTATGGAAAAAGATTATAAATTATATTCATCAAAAGCAATTGCAAACGAATTTATTCGTTTGGCGCAAAAAGATAATAAAACACTAACTCATATGCAATTACAAAAATTAATATATTTTGCACATGCAGTTACATTAGTTATTTTTAAGCGTCCATTAGTAAAAGATGGATTTCAAGCATGGCCTTTTGGACCGGTAAATCTTGAGTTATATTTAGAGCTTCAAGGTTCTGGAAAAAATGGGATTGAAAAATATATCGATTTAGATCAATATCATAATGACATGAAAGATGATGAAGAAACAATGAAAATAATCGACAGTATATATAAAAAACTTGGCGATAAAGATGGCTGGGAATTATCAAAAATGACTCACCAAAAAGGACATCCTTGGAGCAGTGTTTATAAAAAAGGAAAATCTAATTTAATAGATGATAATGCAATTATGTATTTTTATAGCAAAGATTTAGAATGAGTAATAATCAAAAAGAGCAAAATGATAACAGATAACACTGATAAAACAATTGCTAAAATTATAAATAATCAAAAAGAGCAAAATGATAACACTGATAAAAATACAAAAGATGAAGAAAATTTAGATAGTGATTTAAATAAAAAACAAGCTGAGCAATATTTAAATATGATAAAAGATAAGCACAATCTTTCTATTGATTATTTTAAATATACATATTGGATTATAATTGGTTACATCTCAATTATTACTTTAATAGTTATACTTATAGGATTCGAATTTTTGATATATGATAATTATGTTATTAATATTTTTCTTGGAACAACAAGCGTTAATATTATTGGACTAGGATATATTGCTATGCGTTGGTTGTTTCCAAATTCATAAAAATATGATTAAATAAATATTAATAAATTTTGTTTGAAAGAAAATAAGGATATTTTTTACTCATATATTCTTCTCTGAAATTTTAGATTCAAATATAATCGTGATTTAGGTTTTAAGTTTTGTTTAATTTTACTTCTTACCTTTATAATTTTTTTATACAAATCTGATTTTTTAGTTGCCAAATTTACTCCTTTTTAATCCAAAATCAAAAAAATGTTTATTACACATTTAATTTTAATAAAAAATTAAAATTAAATAATACCTTTATATTTAATATAAGAGCTAAATTTATCGTTCGTTATTTTTTAATGAAAGGACTCCTTTAAATGTTTAAAAAAATACTATTAATAGCATTAGCTGTAAATTTAGCTTTTGCTGCAGGCGGTATTGATAAAGTCAATACTTTGGCACAAGATATAGAAGTAGCTTTGTTTGGTGTTTCTATTATTGCTATTACAATAGCTTTTGGTATTGCAGGTTATAGAATGGCAATATTAAAACAGCAATGGACTGAAGTTTTACCAGTGGTAATTGGTGGTGTTGTTATAGGTTCTGCTTCTTCTTTGGCTGCTCTTTTGGTGGGTTAAAAGTTTATGAATAACTATTTTGATCCGCTCTTTAAAGGATTAACACGCCCTGCACTCCTTTTTGGAGTGCCTTTAGTGCCTTTCATAATGAACCTTTTAGGATTTATCTTAATAGCTGTTTATACACAACAATTTTTTCTTTTAATTTTTGGAGTTATTTCTTATTTTATTATGAAAGCAATGACTAAGAAAGATGAGCAAATGTTTAGATTGTTTTTTTTAAAAACTAAATTTATTAGTAATTTTTTGAGTAGAAAATACCATAAAGCTAAAACTTTTAATAGCGTAAGCTATAAACGATTGCCAACTAATAATGATTTTCCAAAATTATCTATATTTCCACTTCATGCTGAACCAAGTTTAGAGAAATTAATTCCTTATAGCTCTTTACTTACAGATAGTATTGTTATTACAAAAGAACATATGCTAATTAGCACATTTTTTATTGAGGGTATAGAATTTGAGTGTGAGTCAGATGAGAATTTAATTTTTAAAAAAAATCTTTTAAATATGATGATAATGTCATTTTCTAATGAACCTATTGCTTTTTATTTTCATAATGTAAGATTTAAATTACATGAATTTTTAGATTCTCATTTTGAAAATTCTTTTTTAAAGGAAATTGATGAGAAATACCATAAGAGTTTTGATAAAAAAAGTTTTCAGCAAAATTCGCTTTATTTAACTTTGGTCTATAAGCCTTTAAAATCTAATATTGATCTAAAGACTTTCAATAAATTAAATTACAAATCAAAAGCAAAAGAAATTTCAAATTTTGTTCTTAAATTCCAAGAATACTTAGGAAAACTTGAAGCTAACATTAAAGATTTTAAACCAAAAATATTAAGTGTATATAAAAAGAATAATATTAAATATTCCGAGCAATTAGAATTTTATAATTATTTAATAGGTGGAAAATTTAATCCTGTTGTAGTTTGTGATACTCCGATATATCAATATCTAACAGGAACTTTAAAAAATATTCAATTTAATCACGATATGATTCAGCTAAACTACAATGATGATACAAAAAGATTTGCTAGAATTATTGAAATTAAAGATTATTCTAATGAAACTTTTTCAGGTATTTTAGATTCTTTAATGTATCTTGATGTAGATTATACTATTACTCAAACTTTTGTCCCTTTATCAAAATATGATTCAAAATCAGCATTAAACAAACAAATTAATCAACTAATTTCAAGTGAAGATGATGGTGTAAGTCAGATAGAGCAATTAAATTTAGCATTAGATGATTTAATTAGTAATGTTATAAGTTTTGGAAATTATCATTTTAGTATTTGTGTTTTTGGTGATAGCATTGATGAATGCAAGAAAAATACTAATAAAGTAATAACTTCATTAAATAGTTTAGGCTTTACTTCAACATTAGCAAATATTGCACTACCTGCTTCTTATTTTTCACAATTTCCAAGTAATTTTGCAATACGCCCAAGAGTTCATATGGTCTCATCTTTAAATTTTTCATCTTTGGTTGCATTACATAATTTCTTAATGGGTAAAAAAGAAAAAAATTGCTGGGGCGATGCTGTAACTATTTTAAAAACACCAAACAAACAACCATATTTTTTAAATTTCCATAAAAGCGATGGGAAAAACAAAGATGAATTTGGTGATTTGAATTTAGCTAATACTTTGATTTTAGGTCAAAGTGGTGGTGGTAAAACCGTGTTTATGAATTTTATCATTAATCAAATGATAAAGTATGCTAATAAAGATAGTTTCCCTGCAAACATACCTGAAGATAAAAAGAAATTTACAGCTGTATTTTTAGATAAAGATAAAGGAGCTTTAGGCAATATTCTTTGTGCTGGCGGTAGATATATTTCTATTAAAAATGGTAAGCCTACTGGGTTTAATCCTTTTATGGTTGAAACTAATGAAGAAAATTTAAGATTTTTAAAACAACTAATAAAACTATGTGTAACACGCAATGGCGAAATTCTTAATACAAAAGAAGAAAAACAAATCAATGAAGCTGTAAATACTCTAATGTTTCAATTTGAAATTTCTGAAAGAAAATATCCTATTTCTCTACTTCTTGAAAATATTACAGATGATTTTAATGACAATAACTCTTTAAAAAGTAGATTGTCTTTATTCCAAAAAGGAAAACAATTTGGCTGGGTGTTTGATAATGAATATGACAACCTAGATTTTCCTGATGATATTAATTTATTTGGTATTGATGGAACTGAATTTTTAGATGAAAAAGATGTTTCAGCATTAATCTCTTATTTTATTCTTTGGCGTGTTATGAATTTAGCAGATGGAAGAAGACTTTGTATAGATATTGATGAAGCTTGGAAGTGGTTAGAAAATGATATTGTGGCAGAAGAAGTAAAAAACAAGTTTAAAACCATAAGAAAACAAAATGGCTTTTTAAGACTTGCTACACAAAGTATAGAGGACTTTTTAAAACTAAAGATAGCAAATACTTTAGTTGAACAATCTGCTACAAAAATATTTTTACCAAACCCTTTAGCAAAAGAAGATGAGTATTTAAGACTAGGTCTTAGCAAAGATGAATTTTTAATAGTTAAAAACTTTGCCCCACATAAACGACAATTCCTTGTTAAAAGACAAGATGAAGCAGTTGTTTGTTCTTTGGATCTTTCATCTTTAGGCAAAGAAAACCTAAAAATTTTATCTACAGGCACAAGCTATATAGAAAAAATAGAAAATATCTTTAATCAAGAAAACAAAACTTTGGAAGAAAAAATCAATGAACTTAAAACATTTTATAAGGAAGAACAATGAGATTAAGTTTAAGTAAAAGCAGAGAGAACTTTCGTTCTCCCCATGAAAAAAATTGTGTGTTGTTGGACTATGTTCGTTTAAAAAAGAGTTTTATCTCTTCTTTAAAGAAAATTGCCATAGTGCAAGCAACTGACACAATGGTGCTTATTAAAAGTTCCATTGTTTTTCCTTTATGTGTTGAAATTCCCTTCCACACCCCTACCGCCAAAATAAGGCAAAAAAAAACCCGACTACTTAAAAAAGCAATCGGGTATTTCAACACAGTTACACAATTTTTTTCTAACGATAAATACATGTAAGGAGTCTTAAATGAGTATCGTTAAAAAAATTATAACACAAAAAATTAAAAGTAGTTTTAATTAGATAAGGAGTAAAGAAGTGATGTTTGATGATATTAAAGTTATATTAGTAGCTATTTTTAGATTTAAAGCCACAAGGAAATCTCATCCCCATAAAAATGGGGCAAGGCTAATAAGCCTTGACTATTATCATACAAAGAAGTATAATAATAACTATGAGATTTATATGACTCAATTTAATCGCCTCCTTTCGGAGTGCAAATTAAGCCACAAGGGTGCGAACCTTGTGGCAAACACCCCAAAAAATTATATCCAAAAATTTAAAAAATCTATTCTTATTCTTACTTCCCTATTGATTTTGCCTAACTTAGCTTTTAGTGCTGGTATTCCTGTAGTTGATGCGACTGCAAATTCACAAATGGCAACCCAAAATGCAAAAGAAATTGCAGAATGGACTAAACAAGCTACAAGATGGCAAGATACGGTTAAACACTATCAACAACAAATTCAAGCTTATCAAAATGAACTTATGTCTAAAACAGGTGCAAGAGATTCAGTGTCTTTTATGAGAGACACAAAACAAATTTATTTAGATTTTGCTGAAGCTGGACAAAACATACAATCTTTTTATGATGATGTATTGCAAGATCCACAAGGCTTTTTAAGCGATAAAAGCAAAGAAACATTTAGAAAATTCACTCTTTTTGATCGTTGCAATGCTAGTTATTTGAGTGAAGAGCGAAAAAGAATATGTAGAATGGATATGATTACTTATGCAGCTCAAGTGGAGCATTATAATCAAGCTTCTATCCAAGTTAATACCGTAGCAAAGTCTTTAGAGAAACTACACCAAAGACTTATAGAATCAAAAGATATTAAAGAAACTAATGACATTAACAATGCGATTAATGTAGAAAAAACCAAACTAGAAATCATTAAAACTAATCTTGAAATTTCTAATATGCATTATGAAAATCAAAGAAGAATAAGACAAGATCAAGCAGCACAGCTATTTGCAGAATCAATGGGGAATGAGCCTTTGAGTTGGGAAGAGCTTGGAAAACAAGCTGAAGAAAAAGCAAAAGCTAGTGGCTTATTTGACTAAATAGGAGTGAAAAATGAGTAGTGTTATTAATATTAACAATATAGATGTCATCTTTGAAAACAAAGATGAGCAAATTTTTTGCACAAGTTTAGATATAGCTAAAGTGTTTGGGAAAAGACATGATAATGTATTAGCAGATATTAAACTCATTTTAAATGAATTGCGAGAAATAGGGGCTTCTCAAGGTCTCCTCAATTTTGAGGAGACCTATAGAAATACTGAAATTAGGGGTTTTGGTAAGGTTAAAGGAAAAACAAGAAAAGATCGTTGTTATAATCTAACTCGTGATGCATTCACACTTTTAGCTATGGGTTTTACAGGTAAAAAAGCTTTACAATTTAAAATTGCTTTTATCAATGCTTTTAATCAAATGGAACAAATCATTAAAAACAAAGAAATAGAAAAAATAAAACAACTAAAACATTATGATCTTCCTGATACACCTTATAAGGAAAAGATAGCAAACGCTATAAAGGAAATAGAACAAAAACAAAATTCTAAATTTATAGAACTAATAGAGTATGAAATAGTAGAAAAATTTAAAAATGGAAAAACACAAGTTTTACAAAAACTTAATTTTAAAACCAAATTAATTTAAATAAAAATAAATTTTAAAGAAAGGAGATAAAGAAAGTTAGTATAAAGCCAAAGGGAAAAATCATTAAAGCCCTGCTAATGCAGGGTATATCAATAAGCCTTGACAAAGCAAAGCATTATTAATATAATAGCTATAATGATTTTTTGCGACATTTAAGTCACCTCCTTTCTGGGCGGTAAATTGAATGTCAAAGGTGGCACCCTTTGGCATTCCACCCTTTACAATTATACTAACTTCTTTTAAACACCATAGTGATTAACAATGCTAAAGATTTAGAAATATTTGAACTTTGTGAAAAACTAGCAGAACTTTTAGGCGATAAAGAAGCGATTGCTGATTTAAGAACTTTAGAAAAACGCCACCCTGAAATGTTTGTAGATAAAAAGCAAGTTTCTAATTTAATTCAAATAGTTACCAAAGAGCCTGAACTAATCATTAAAAATCCTAGACCTAAAAATGAAAAAGATTTTATAGCTGGAAAAAAACTTAATGAAGAAAAAATGGGTGAAGTAGGTATTCGTAAAGATGGAAATATCAATAAGATTTTTCATGCTAATGAAAAAAGATTAAAAAACTTAGAATTAATGGCTAAAAAAGAAGTGATAGTCGATGGTAGGGACGCCCACACCCCCTACACTCAAGCCCAAAGTCTTGACGGGCGACTGGTTCAAGAGAACATTTCATCGGCTACCAACAAAATTATATCACAAGAAAACAAAAGCAAAGCATATTTTCAAGAAAAACTAAACAAATTCAATCATATAGCAAGTAAAAATAAGGAGCTTGAAAAATGAGAACACAAGTTTTACAAAAACTTAATTTTAAAACCAAATTAATTTAAATAAAAATAAATTTTAAAGAAAGGAGATAAAGAAAGTTTAAGAAAGGCCGTAGGGTAAACTTATACCCCTAAAAATAGGGGCAAGGCTAATAAGCCTTGACTGTAACTATACAAAGGAGTATAATTACAATTATAAGTTTGTTATAACTCAATTTAATCACCTACTTTCTAGGGTTAAATTTAGCCATAGGGTTGCAGCCTACGGCTAACCCTTCGGGGTATTATACCTTAGTCTTCTTAAACTTCTTAAAACACCATAGTGATTAACAATGTTAAAGTTATATTAGTAGCTATTTTTAGATTTAAAGCCACAAGGAAAATCCACCATACCCCAACAAGTGGGGCAAGACTAAAAAGCCTTGACTATAATTATACAAAGGAGTATAATTACAACTATGATGAATTTAGTGGTATTCATCTTAGCTCCTTTAGGGGCTTAGATTTTCGCCACAAGGGTGCGAACCTTGTGGCAAACACCCCAAAAAATTATATCCAAATTTTTAATCTTATAAATTTTTGTAGTTTCGTATTTTATTTTAATTTTTTAAGTAGAAAAATAAAAAATATTTTATCCCTGCAAAAGCAGGGCAAGAGCTTAATAAGCCTTGACTATTACTATACAAAGAAGTATAATAATAAGTATAAAATATTTTTGGTTCAAACAAATCACCTCTTTTCTGAGGTTTTATTGAGCCATAGGGTTGCCGCCCTATGGCTAACCCCATGTAATTATATCCAAATTTTTAATCTTATAAATTTTTATAATCTCATATTTTCTTTTAAGGCTTACCATGCAAAGTGATTTTTTCTTTCGACTTGGTAATGCTACTCATGCGATTTTAGAAGTAGTAAGAAACGCAGCATTGAGTGAAAAAATGACTCAACTTGCTGTGCTTTTTTCTATTACCCTTGTTATTACTATTATGTATAAGGGTTATGAAATCTTATTTGGTCGTTCTCAAAGTCCTACTAAAGAAGTAATGTGGGATTTAGCTGCTAAGGCTATGATCATCACTTTTGCTTTAAATATCGGCGGATGGCTTACTTTAGTTATTAATGCTATGGATGGCTTTCATGAGTGGGCTGGTGGAAGCCTTAGTATGTATAAGCAAATTGATTTTATTTTTAATGAAGTTAGAAATTTAGCTGATAGTATATGGGCTAAGGCTAGTGGATTTAGCATTATAGTTGCTGCATTTAGTATAGCTATGATTTATACAGGTTTTGGTATAGCTGTGCTACCTGCTTTAGTAGTGATTAATGCTACTGCCTTTACTCAAACTATATTAGTGATTGCTGCACCTTTAATGTTTTATTGTCTTTTATATAAAAGCACTAAAAATGTTTTTACTCAATGGCTTGCATTACTTATTTCTAATACCTTATTAGTTCTTTTTATGAGCTTATTTTTTAAGGTTTTTGCTAGAGAAATATATAAATTTGTTGATTCAGCACAAAATCAATATGCAAGTGCAAATACGGATTCATTTTTAATAGGAGTAGCTATGATTTTTTCCTCTGTTTTATTAGTTGCTATGGTTTTTGTAGCAAAGGTTTTTGCTGAAAAAGTAGGAAGCGTTGCTTTAGATTCTGCTATGCAAAGTGTGTTTTCAAGGGTAAGTAATCCTATAAGTTCTGTTGCTGGAAAAACTCTTGGAAATTTATTTGGGCATGCTCAAAAAGGAGGCTCTAAAATGGCAGAAGGTGCTTATTCTGCTATGAAATCAGGTTCTTCTGTTGCAGGTGCTAATGCTATGTCTTTAGGAAAGAGCATATTACAAAGGATGAGAAATGAAGCATAAGGTAATTTTATCTGTATTTTGTGCAATCTTTTTTAGTGCTTGTTCTATTAAAAACAATACTAATTATAACTATTTGTTTGATGATAAAAGTGGTTGGGTTGCTGTAAATGATATTAAAGATCAAGAAAAGTTTTTAAAAATGGAAATTGTTCCTGTGTTTGAAAAGAAAGAAGAAAAAGAAACTTCCATTAAAAGCTTTGAAAACATTAAAAAGAAAAAGAGAATTATTTTAAATTATCCGAGTATGTCTTATGTGATTTTAAAAAAGGCTGTAAATGATTCTAATTCTTATCATGAAGATAAGATGGTTGAAGCTGGCGAGTTTGATTATTCTATCACTTACCATACGGAGCAAGGAGATGTTTTTGTAAAAGTTTTAAAACAAAATCTTTTTTTCAAAGAAAAAGATGTGCAAATAATTGAAACTGAAGTTTTAGAAAACAAATTTTAAAGAAAGGAGATAAAGAAAGTTAGTATAAAGCCAAAGGGATTATCCTAAACCCTGCAAAAAGCAGGGGAACTTAGTATGCCTTGACAAAGCAAAGCATAACTAATATAATTACTAGGATAATTTTAGTCATTCGACTCACCTCCC
>NZ_JAKMRT010000026.1:0-14515 GCF_025772225.1 Campylobacter sp. IFREMER_LSEM_CL1097
TATCTTCTTTTTTATCTTCTTTTTTATCTTCTTTTTTATCTTCTTTTTTATCTTCTTTTTTATTAGTAAAAGCGGTAGCATTAGTTTCGTTTTTTACTAGCTCTTTTTTTATTTTTTGATCTTGTATAACTTTTAAAGCATTTTTTAAACGCGAAATTTCTTCTTCACTTACTCCACTTTCTTTAAGCTCTTGCACATAAGCCTTATCATCAAAACCTAAAAAATTTGAACTAATGATTAATCTTTTTAAAATCTCATTTTTTTCTTCATTATTATCATTAATTACGCTTTGTATATATAAAGATTTTAGTTGTTGATGTAATTGTAATTTTTCTTCTGCATTAGAGGTTAAAAAGTTTTGATCAAATTTTTTAACCTCTACATTAGCAAAAACACCAATATAAAATAATAAAAAAATAAAAAATATTCTAAACATCTTCACCATAAACTAATTTTTTCATTAGTTCTTCTACGCTAATAAGTTTATCTAATCTATACCCATTAGCTCCTGTAAAAAATAAACCTGTTTCTTTTTTGCCACTCCAAGCATCGTATAATCTATCCGCTATACAATAACCTACTTTAGTAGCTTCCTTACCTCTACCACATGGTGCAACGCAGTTGCTCACACAAGAAATTTTTGGCCCCATTCTTTTATCTACTAAATTTAAAAGATTAGTTCTTACTCCTCTTGCAGGATAACCAACCGGGGATTTTAAAAGCTCAATATCTTCTTTTTTACAATCAAGTAATACTTGTTTAAAATCATCACTCGCATCACACTCAAAAGTTCCTATAAAACGAGTTCCCATTTGAACGCCACTTGCTCCTAAAGACATCATCTTTTCTATATCTTGCTTATCCCAAATTCCACCTGCAGCAATCAGTGGTATGTCGCCCCAATTTTTAATTTCTTGCACAACTTGTGGCACCACATTTTCTAATTGATATTCATCCATTAAACATTGCTCATAAGTAAAACCCTGATGTCCGCCGCTTTTTGGTCCTTCAACTATAACTGCATCAGGTAAGCGATTGTATCTACTTTGCCATCTTTTACAAATAATTTTTAAAGCCTTAGCTGATGATACAATAGGTACCAAAGCAACATCAGGATAATCTTGTGTAAATTCAGGTAAATTTGTAGGAAGTCCTGCTCCTGAAACTATCACATTAAAACCAACCTCACAAGCATTACGAGCAATTTGCGCATAATTATTACTTGCATATAAAATATTACAGCCCAAAGGTGCGTCTTTGCAAACCTTTCTAGCATTATCTATCAAAGCTTTTAAGCCTGCTTTTGAGTAAAAATTATCACTACCATAAGGTTTTGCATTAAGTTCTTTATCTATATGTGTTCTATTTTCATAATACCCAGTTCCCACTGAAGAAATAATCCCTAAACCACCATTTAAAGAAACTGCAGAAGCAAGCTTATCCCAACTTATACCAAGCCCCATTCCACCTTGAAAAATAGGATATTTTATCTCATGCTTTCCAATTTTTAAAGCTTTAAAACTCATTATATTACCTTTAATTTTGCAAATTTTCTTTTTCCAACTTGTATAATATATTCTCCACTTTCTAGTTGGTATTGTTCATTTTGAACTTTTTCTCCATTAATACTTACTGCATTAGAACTAATCAATCTTCTAGCAGCTGAAGTAGAGCTTTCCATTTTACATTCCACTATAGCTTTTGCAAGCCAAATACTACCTTCTAAAGTAAAACTTGGCATATCACTAGGAAGCTCTTTTGCACTATGAACTTTGTCAAATTCCTCCTTAGCTTTTAAAGCACATTCATTTGAGTGAAAACGAGCTGTTATTTCTAAAGCTAAATTTTCCTTAGCTTTTTTAGGGTGTAATGAGCCTTTTTTAATATCATCTTTCATTTGCGAAATTTCATTTAAGCTTTTTTCACTTAAAAGCTCATAATATCTAAACATCAACTCATCACTTATGCTCAAAACCTTAGCATACATATCTTTAGCATTTTCTGTTACACCGATATAATTTCCTAAGCTTTTACTCATTTTATTTACACCATCAAGACCTTCAAGCAATGGCATCATCATCACCGCTTGTTCTTTTTGACAATTATATACTCTTTGAAGCTGTCTACCCATTAAAAGATTAAATTTTTGATCCGTTCCACCCATTTCTATATCACTTTTTAATGCAACGCTATCATAACCTTGTAAAAGTGGATATAAAAACTCACAAATTGATATAGGACTTTGCTCTTTAAAACGCTTAGTAAAATCATCTCTTTCAAGCATTCTAGCAACACTAAAAGTCGAAGTAAGTTCTACTATACCAGCAGCACCAAGCTCATTTAGCCATTTAGAATTAAAATGAATTTGAGTTTTACTTGGATCTAAAATCTTAAAAACTTGCTCTTCATAAGTTTTAGCATTTTTAAGCACTTCTTCTTTATCAAGTTTTTTTCTTGTTACACTTTTTCCTGTTGGATCGCCTATTTGAGCAGTAAAATCACCTATTAAAAATTGTACTATAGCTCCATGCTTTTGAAGTAAAGCCATCTTGCTTAAAACTACAGTATGACCCAAATGCAAATCAGCGGCCGTAGGATCAAAACCAGCTTTTACAAAAAAGTTTTCACCTTTTTCATAATAATTTTTTACCAAAGAAATCAATCTTTCCTCATCAATAATTTCTGCTATTCCTCTTTTAATTTCTTTAATAATTTCTTCAATATTCATTATAAAACCTTTTTTAGTGATTATTATATGCATCATTTAAAGATGTAAAATCTAAAATCTTATACCTAGCTTTTAATCTTTCTTTTGCATTTTCAACATCTATATTATTAGGTAATTCAACTTGCACTTCAAAATAATTTGCCACCACAGGCTCTGAATCGGCTGAATTAATACTTAAAACATTAATCTGCATTTTAGCCAAAGTAGTTAGAAAATCCGCTAAAGAGCCTTTTTTATTTTCTATAGAAACAATGATTTTGTAACTTTTTATCGAGCTATCATTCCAAGAAACAAAAACCATTTCTTTGTTATCTTCTATCATCTTCATTGCTTGTTCGCAAAGTTTATGGTGTATTGTAGCACTAGTTGAATGTCTAAAAGCAATGATTTCATCTCCTCTTTTAGGTCTACAACAATAATCAAAATTAATCGTAGTTATTTTATAATTAGAACCAATCACTATGCTTTCAAATTTTTGTTCATTTTGTTCAAATTTAGCTGCTTGATTTTGTCCTACATATTTTCTAAGAGCTATAATTACCTCTTTAAAATAATTAAAATCTAAAGCAATTTGTCTGAGTTTTTTATTAAATTTTTCTTTTTCAAGCCATTCTTCTATAAGTTTAGAATCTTTATTAAATGCCGTAGATAAAAGATTAATGGCGATTTTATTGTTTAATTCTTTTTTCTTTTGCTTACAAAAATCTCTTATACTAGCTCTAGCTTTTCCTGTTTTAACACTATCTATCCAAGAGCATCTAAAAAATTCTTCCTCTGAAGTTTCAATACTAACTATATCTCCATTTTTAAGCACAGTTAAAAGCGGAACTCTCATACGATTTACAAAGGCGGTTTTTGCATGAAGTCCTACTTTAGTATGAACCTCATATGCAAAATCCAAAGCCGTAGCTCCACGCGGTAAGGTAAAAATTTCACCTTTAGGAGAATATACTGCTATATCCTCAATATATAAACTATCCTTTGCATATTCATAAAGCTCAATAGCATCACAATCTTGTATATTATTTCCTTCTTCTTTACCATGCATAGAAATATCTTCAAGCCAATCTAAATTTGGTGTTGCAATATTTCCTTCTTTATATTTCCAATGTGCTGCAACGCCAAATTCAGCAGTTTTATGCATATCAAAGGTGCGAATTTGAGCCTCTATGATATTTTTTGCATCAAAAAGTGTTGTATGTAAGGTTTGATAACCATTTTGTTTTGGCAAGGCTATATAGTCTTTAAATCTTGAAATCAAAGGATTAAAATGCGTATGTAAAATTCCCAAAGCCAAATAACAATCATAAACTTTTTCAACCAAAATTCTTACACCCAAAAGGTCTAAAACTTCATCAAGCCCCACACCTTTTCTTTGCATCTTTAAATAAATAGAATAATTATGTTTAATTCTTTTATGTATAACAAAACTACCTTGTCTAAACCCATTTTCCAAAAATAACATTTCTATTTTTGAAATAAATTCATTAAATCCAAGTTGAATTTGTTGATCTTTTGCATTTATATAATTATCAATTTGTGCATATTCATCAGGAAGCAAAAATTTAAAACTTAAATCCTCAAGTAAATTCTTTATACTTGAAATTCCAAGTCTATGAGCTATAGGTGCATATACCACTAAGGTTTCTTCGCTAATTCTTTTTTGCTTATCTTCTCGTAAATAATTTAAGGTAAGCATATTGTGCAATCTATCACAAAGCTTTATTACAAGCACACTCACATCTTCAACACCCGCTAAAAGCATATTTCTAAAAGTCAGAGCAGATTTTGCAAGTTTCTCATTAGAATTGGAATGAGTAAGATGATCTTCTCTAATACTAACTATTTTAGTTAAACCTTGAACTAATTTTGTTACTTCTTCGCCAAAATTTGCATTTAACTCTTCTTCATTACAATTTGTATCTTCTAATACATCATGTAACAATGCGGCTATAATCATAGATTGTATAGGACTTAAAAAAGCTACAAAAGAAGCTACCAATATAGGATGAACCGCATAAGGTTCTCCACTCTTTCTAAATTGCCCTTCGTGTTTTTGGATACAAAACTCCACTGCTTTTTCCAAAACAGCAGATTGTGGAAAAACCATAAAAAGAATTTCTTTTGCTCTTTGTAAATCCTTGCAATTTTTTACATCATCAACAAGTTTATCTAGCAATAACTCATCATTTACCAGCTTCAATAAATCCCTCTAATACGATTTTATCTTCTGCTATTTCATATAAAGCAATATCAGTATATTTATATTTATTTTTATCTAAATTTACTAAAGGTTCTGCGCCATTTGCAAGCTCTTCAGCTCTTTTAGCTACTACAAGAGCTAATTTATATCTATCATCTTTTAATTTTTTTAATGCCTTTGCAGCTATTTGTTCTACTCTCATTTTTTACCTTTAATCTTGATTTTTAACAATAGAGCATAAGCTCATATCGCCTTGGATAATTTTTAATAAATTTCCTTCTTTAAACATATTACATACCACAATAGGTAAAGCATTATCTTTAGCTAGGGCTATTGCCGTATCATCCATAACTTTTATATTATCATGTAAAGCTCTTTCATAGCTTAACTCATTAAGCATAATAGCATCATCAAATTTTTTAGGATCTTTGTTATAAATTCCATCTACCTTAGTTGCTTTAATGATCATATCTGCTTGAATTTCAACCGCTCTTAAAGTTGCAGCAGTATCTGTAGTAAAATAAGGATTGCCAGTACCACAAGCAAAAATAACTATGCGTCCTTTTTCTAAATGTCTATGTGCTCTTCTCATAATATATGTTTCGCAAAATGCTTCCATTTGGATAGCACTTTGAACCCTCACATCAAGTCCAGCACTTTCTAATGCTTCTTGCATAGCTATAGAATTAATTACAGTAGCAAGCATACCCATATGATCGCCACTTGTTCTTTTTATCAGTCCATCTCTTGCAGCAGATACCCCTCTAATGATATTACCACCACCTATTACAATACCTACTTCAACATTTTCACGAATCAAACTTTTTATTTCAGAAGCTATATATTTTAAAATAGAATTTTCTATACCAAATCCATTTTCTCCAGCCAAAGCTTCTCCAGAAAATTTAACCAATACTCTTTTTCTTTTATTGTTCATTAAATTTCTCCTTTGATTTAAAACTATATCAAAATTCGCATTAAAAAAAGCTAATTTATTTAATCATTTCCAAAGGATTGATATGAAAATTCTTTTGGGTTACTTCAAAAGTTAAATCACTTTCAACCCTACCTATAATATAACCTTTCTTGATATTTCTACCTACTTTAACCCCAGGAGCAATTTTATCTAAATGTGCATAAATAGTATGTATACCATCTTTATTTTCAACAATCACAACTTGCTTTAAAGTTGGAGTTGCTTTTGCAAAAACTACTTTTCCATCTAAGACATTTCTTACCGCAGCATTAGCACTATCACTTTTTAAAACTACATTTTCATTATAGATCTTAATATTATAAATAGGATCTATATAATTTCCAAATTTTTGCTTTACTGTATAAGATTCTAAAGGAGCTATTGTCTTAGGACCATTATATCGCTTAACACTGCTTGTTTGATAGCTTGAACCCACTTGTTTTATGTTTGAATTTGGCTTTTGATCATCCTTTTTTTGTGCTAATTTTTCTTCTTCTTTTTCTTTGATAATTTTTAATTTATTGAGTGTTTTTCTTAATTCTTGCTGTTGGGCTTGCAAATTAGAAAGTTTTCTAGTATAAATTTCTTTATCAGTTTTTTGTTTAGCTATTTCTTGCTCTTGTTTTTTTCTAAGGTTTTTGAGCTCATCAATTTGATCTTTATAAACTTTTAAATTATTATTAATTGTAGTAATTTGTCTTTGCTTTTCTTCTATTTTTTTGCTCACATCTTCATAATCTTTTGAAATTTGATAAAATTCTTCTTTGAAAATTTTATCCAAAACCCCAACTAACTCCAAAGCAATAATACTATCTTCACTTTCAATATAATTTTTAGGGATTGCTAAATCATAAGCAAAATCTTTAGCAATTAAATCAATTATTTTTCCTTCGATCTTATTTTTATTTTGCAAAAGATCTTTATTTTGTGCATTAAGCTGCTCTAATGCTTTTATTTGAGTTTTCACAGATCCTTCAAGTTTAGAAGTTTTTGAAGTTAAGGTGCTAATTTCTGAAGCAATTTTTTTTAAATTTTTCTCATTATCTAAAATTTCACTAGCTAAATCTTCTAATTTTTTAGATAATTGCTTTACTATGCGTTCATTTTCTTTAATATCTTTTTGTTTTTGTGCAATTTCATTTGCAAATAAAACAGAAAAGGAAAATAAAAAAAGCAAAAAGCATTTTTTCATTTTCTAACCTTAAACATCACAAAATTCACACAAGCAAAACAAACACAAAGCATTGCTAAAAAAATCAAAAATAAATGCGTGAAAATACTTATTTTAGGTAAGCTAATGTCTACACTTTGTAAAGCTAGTTTAATGGATTCAAGATCATAAACTTGGGTAAAAAATAATACAAGCAATAAAAATGCTATAAAACAATCAATAAAAACTATCTTATAAAGCATAAAAGATCTAAACCAAAATGGGGCGCCAAGCAAGCACATGATTTCCACTCTTTGAGTATGCTCGAAAAGCCAAATTTTCATTTGTTTAAGCAATAATACAAAACTAAGCAATATTATAATAAACAAGAAAAACCATAATAAAAATTTCACTAAAACTAAAAGTTTATAAATTTTTGTATGCGTTTTTGCAAAAGTCTCCACTCTAGTAATGTTAGGATTTTTTAAAAGTTTATCTTTTAAAATGTTTAACTCATCTTCTGACAAAAGCTTATTAAGCTTCAAAGTATAAAATTTTGGCAATGTAGCCTTTAAAACCTCTATGTTTTTAGCTGATATATCATTTTTAAGTCTATCTATCATTTCATTTGGATTTAAAATTTCTAAAGACTGAAAATGACTAACCTGCTCTTCTATGCTTTTTTTATCTAAGTGAGTTTTTCCTACTAAAATGATATTATAATCTTTATTTAAAAGTTTTTCATAATATTCAATAGTTTTATTTGTGATAATCAAAAACTCAAAAGCAAACATCATCACCATTAAAGCAAATATTAAAGAAAGATGATTTTTAAAAGATTTCATTCATTCTCCCATTTTCTATATTAAAACGACGATAATCAAGTCTTAAATTAGTAGGAATTCTATGTGTAACAACTACCACGCAAGTTCCAAGTATTTCTCTAGCTGATTTTAACAAAGTCCATATAATATCTGAAGAATACTCATCTAAATTTCCCGTTGGCTCATCACATAAGAGTAATTTTGGATTATGTGCTAGGGCTCTTGCCATAGCCACGCGTTGCTGCTCTCCACCTGAAAGTTGAGCTGGCTTTTTATCAGCTTTGAAAGTTAAATTTACATGCTTTAAAAGCTTTGCGGCTTGTTCTTTACATACATTTTTACTATAACCTTTAATCATCAAAGGTAACATTACATTTTTTTCTACACTAAATTCTTGAACCAAACGATAATCTTGAAAAATAATTCCTATTTTTTGTCTAAGCTGCAAAAGTTCAGCATTAGAAATATCCACTAAATCATTATTGCAAACCTTTAAATTTCCACTTATTGGCTCCAAATCCCCATAAAAAGATTTTAACAAAGTTGATTTTCCGCTACCACTTTTTCCTGTGATAAAAACAAAATCATTATCTTTTAGCGAAAAACTAGCATTTTCTATAACAAGCTCATCATAACCAAGACAAAGCTTTTTGGCTTCTATCATCACTGCTTTTTCCTTATCATTTGTTTGATAATTATTTAAATCATTATTATTTAATATAAGAATACAATATTTCTCTTAATTTTTCTATAGCTTTTAAATTTTCTTTAGTTTTAAAAGGTTGCTCAAAGATAAATTCTATCTTTTGTAAGTTTAATACTATATAAACATGTTCAGGTTTATAAAAAGCACCAAAAGCTATTTTAATAACAAGTTCTTCATCTTTAATATACATTTTTTCAAAATGCAAGAAAAAATCTTCGCCTTTAAAAACTTCATTTTTAAAATTCTTTTTTATACAAGCTAATTCTTTTGTATTTAATTTTAAATCCTCAATAGCAAATTTTTGATTTTTATTCAAGCTTTTACTCTTGCTAAAACCACTAATGATTAAATCATATATATCTTTATTTTGTCTTTTCCAACGATCTTCATATTTACTTGAAATTTCTAAATTTTCATTTTTTTTGATTAAAGCTTTTAAATGTGGGAAAGTTAAAAAAGTCTCCAAAGTAAAATCAAAATACAAAAAACTATCCGCTCTAAGTTCAAATTGTCCATCTTCTTTTAAAACCCTAGCACATTCATTTGCAAAATTTAACCCCACTACTCTACGGTGAGGCTTTTTATCCCAAGGAACAGGAAAATGCAAAAAGATTTTATCCACAAGATTAGATTCAAGTACGCTTAATAACAATCTTGCATCAGTTTCTATTAATAAAACATTGTTTAAATTTTCACTTAAAGCAAGTTTAGCTACTTGTTCTAATGCAGGAGTGTAAATTTCTATACCAATTATCAGTACATTAGGATTTTGCCTAGCTTGATAAAGTAAATGTCTACCGCTTCCAAAACCTATTTCAATATAAATCTGTTTTTTATTTTTTATTTGTTCTAAAATTTCTTTTAAATCATTAGCAATTAAAGGTGTTTTTTGGATTAACCTTGTGTGTTTTAGCGCCACAGCTTCACAAACTACATCTTGAGTAAAATTTTCTTTAAATACAAGTAAAGCCTTTTGCAAATACCCAATTTGCGAAGGCTTAGTATGTTTTTCACCCTTTATAAGCCATTCTTGACTTTTTTCATCTTTTTTAATTTGTAAAAAAAATTTTTCTTGGTTTATACGCGTAAAAAGCAAATCAACATTTTCACCTTTAGCAAGCCATAAGAATTCAACTCCATCTTTTTCAAAAGGAAGTTGAATTTCTTTTAAAATTTTACACTTAAAATTTGGCATTATTTTACTGCCGTAAATTTATCAGAAGCTTTTGATTCTATGCCATTTGCATCAATTGCAATAACTTCATAACTATATACTTTTCCAGGAGCTGCAGTAATATCTTTTAATTGTTTAGATTTAATCTCTTTAAACACAGCATTACTTCCACCACCACTTCTTTTAACTATGTATTCTTTAGCTCTATCATCATTATCAATCCACTCTACTCTAATACCATCATCTTCAACAGCACACAAAACAATACTTGGCGCTAATGGTGCTCCTAGGGTAATACCTTCCACAGGCTCACTTGCTATAGGACTTTCTAGGCCATCTTTATCGACCATACTAACTTTATAATATCTTTTTTCAGCCACACCTTTAACCACATCTTCATAAGTATTTTCAGAAGTTTTAGCTACCACACTAAAAGGTAAAAAAGTAGTTGAACTTGAATAAATTTTATAATAAGCAAAATCAGCATAATCAATTTTATCCCAAGTTAAAATGATTTTTCTTGGTGCGTCTTTACTTGCTTGTAAATTACTTACCATAGGAGGAAGGGCTTTGGTAGTTGATTCTACTATTTTACTTGGAGTGCTTTTAATACCATCATAAGTTAAAGCTATGATTCTATATTGAAAACTTTCATCAGGTTTTAGCGAATCATCTATATATTCAGCACTTAAGCGATTTTTGATTCTAGCTAATTCTTTAAATTTCATATCTTTCATATTTGCACGCTCAATGATGTATGAATTTACTCTTACATCAGGATGTGGTCTCCAAACTATTTTCACACGATTTGGCAACCCTACAATAGCTTGCACAAAAGGCACTGGATCAATCACTCTATTTGTAAAAGCTTCTATGCTTACACCATCTTGAGAAACTTGTCCAAGTTCATTAAAGGTTTTCATAGAATAATAATATCTTGTATTTGGTGCTAAATTTGTATCAGTATAGTGAGTTTGAAATTTATTTTTGATTTTTGCTATAAGCTCCATAGGTGCACCAGCTGCATTTGCTCTATAAATATAATAACCTGCTATATTTTGATCATACAAAGGTTCCCATTCAAACGCTATACTTGTAATATCACTTATACTTTTAATACTTGATATTTTTGGTAAAGTATCATTTACTTGAGCAATTTGTGGTGAACTTACACTACAAGCACTAAAAGCTAAAGCAGAACTTAAGATAATCCAATGAAGTTTTTTCATCTATCTCTCCTTGTGTAAAATTTTCTTTTAAAATTTGATAAAAATCATCAAACATAGGAGCTTTTACAAACATCAACTCTTTAGTCCTAGGATGAATAAAATAAATCAAATACGCATGAAGCATTACTCTATTATACTTTATTTTTCCTTTATATCCGTATAATTGATCTCCTAAAATATATCGATTAAAATCTGCTAAATGCACCCTGATTTGATGAGTTCTTCCTGTGTATAACTTAGCAGCTATCAAAGAGCAGTTTTTAGCACTTAATAAATTTATAAAATCTGTTTTTGCATTTTTTGCTAAAGGATTTTTAGTATTTGTAGTAATTTTTTTAAGCCTATTGTTAGGACAACGCATAATAGCTTTTTCATTACTCATTTTATCATTTTTCAAAGGTAATTCACTCAAAGCAAGATAAAATCTACCCATACTTTTATCCAAAAGCTGATTTGCTAAAAATTGATGTGCTTGATTGTTTTTAGCTATGATGATAGCTCCACTTGTGCCCTTATCAAGTCTATGCACAAGCCCTGCTCTATGCTCTCCATTTAAATTTGACAAAGCATAGCCCTTATGCAAAAGCCAATCCACCAAAGTCGCTTCTTTAACACTACTTGCACCATGTACGACAACATTAGGAGCTTTGTTTAAAACTAAAACATCATCATCTTCATATAAAATTTCTATATCAAACTCAGGCGTGTAGCTTTCTTTGGCTTCTTGTACTAAAGGTAAAAAAATACTTATTTCATCTTTTTGTTTTATTTTTTTAGAACTTTTATTTTCTATTTTTTCATTAATATATATGCAGTTTTCTTTGATTAGTTTAGCAACTTGCGAACGACTTTGCTTAAGTATATCTGATAAAAAAACATCCAATCTTTCTTCACAAAGTGATGAAATTTTTAGCATATTATATTTCCTTGTGATAAAATTTGCAATTTTAGCATATAATTATGTAATATTTTATAAAAAAGGGTAGCTTTGATAAAACTTGATAGAAGAATTTTAACACATTTTGACTTTGTACAACCTCTTTTAGTGTTACCTATCATAGCTATATCTTTTCTTTTAATTTATGAGGCAAATACGCGCTTAGCTGAAAAACAATTTATCTATACTTTAGTGGGTTTTGCAGGATTTGCGTTTTTTTTCTTTTTACCCTTAAGAAGACTAATGTGGCTTATACCTGTGTTATATTGGATTAATATAGCTTTACTTTTAAGTGTGGATATTTTTGGTGTTGAAAAACTTGGAGCTAGAAGATGGCTTGAAATACCTTTTACGCATTTTACCATACAACCTTCTGAAATTTTTAAGCCCTCTTTTATTTTAATGTTAGCTTATTTGATTTATCAAAATCCTCCACCGCCTAATGGCTATGGCTTAAAACAATTTTTAAAGCTAAGTTTTTATATTTTACTTCCATTTTTACTTATAGCAGGAGAACCTGATTTGGGAACAGCTTTGGTGCTTTTAATAGTAGGCTTTGGAACGCTTTTTATCATAGGGGTAAATTATAAAATTTGGCTTAGTATTTTTTTAGCTATAGCCATAGCCTCGCCTATTATTTATAGTGATTTTTTAAAGCCTTATCAAAAACAAAGAATTCATGATTTCTTAGCTGAAGAACCAAGTTACCATGTAAAACAATCCATCATCGCTATAGGAAGCGGTGGCTTGAGTGGAAAAAAAGCAGATGAAGCTACACAAACACATTTTAAATTTTTACCTATTTCTACGAGTGATTTTATCTTTGCATATTTGTCTGAAAGATTTGGTTTTATCGGTGCAGTTGTAATCATACTACTTTACACCTTACTCATTTTTCATTTATTGAGTTTAAATTATAAGCTCAAAGATGATTATTTTACAAGAGTGGTGACAAATTGCATTGCTTTATTTATTTTCATATATGTGGCGGTAAATATATCAATGACCATAGGTTTTGCTCCTGTTGTTGGTATACCTATGCCATTTTTTAGTCATGGGGGAAGTTCTTTTGCTACTTTTATGATTTTCTTTGGAATTTTACAAAATTTAATAACCTTTAGATATTTAGCAATAGAAAAAGCGGTAAAAATAAAATTCTAAATTTAAATTAAGGAAATAAAGATATAATAACATTTTTATTTTAACTTCTGGCGGATTTATAGCTCAGTTGGTTAGAGCAACCGGCTCATAACCGGTTGGTCGCAGGTTCGAGTCCTGCTAAATCCACCATTTATTTTGCATTACAACTTGATTTTCAAAAAAACATTTTCCAATGATTTTTTAGTATTTTGATAATATTTTTGCAAATTTCTTTCTTTTTGCTTTCTTCTATTTGGAGTTTATCTAAAAAAGTTTCTTCAAGAGTGTTAATAAGTTGCATACATTCTTTTGCATTAAATCTTTCTACTTCGTTTAAAGGTGATAACGCTTTTAACAATAAATCTTTATATTCCATAAGAGTTTTAATATCTACCTCTGAAAGCTGGGCTAACAGAGATAGAAATTGTGCAAAATTATACAGTGGCATATATTTCTTTCTTTTTCCACAACATTATAAAATGTGCCTATATATCCGACTAATAAAATCTTTCATGATCTCCACCACCAAAAGTAACCGCTCGTGTTTCTGTGACATTTACACCTAAAGTATTAAATCTCATTGTAAAAGTAGGAGTATCGGTCAATGGTTTAGTGCACCATGTAGTTGATATTACAACTTTTGCTTCACCAGAATTATCAAATTCTTTATCCCATCTTTGTATAATTGGCACAGTTTGACCAAGGCCAACTAAGAGATTAGTTCCACTAAAATCAACTTTTTCTCCTGCAATTCCATCGGTTAATGTTAAAGTTGCACTGGTGTAGCATGAAGCAGGATCTTTCCAAGTATCATATATTGCATGAATGCGTTTTTGCACCTCAATACTTCCTACAATTGCTTCAGAATCAGCTCCATCCCATTCTTTATATTTCACTTTAAGACTAAAAATTCTACCGGTGTGTTCAGTAACTTTTCCAATAGGTTTAAAATTTAAATAAACTGAACCTTTATCATCAGTATGAAGCGTGCCTTTATTTACAAAATTAGTATAACCAAGATACTGATCTGGTTGAACATCTACACTAGAGTTTGGAATTAGTCCATATAGCTCTATAGTTGCTCCTGTATCAAATGGAATATTTTTTACATTTATTCTTGGACGAATTGGACCATTAAATACAGCTGTTTCACTAGCTTTTTCACTTCCATCTTCATATTCAACGCTTACTGTTATCGGACGAACATTAGGATTAATTGTTCTAAACTTAGTTAGCGCAACACCTTTACTATCAAAATATTTTGGAATTAGATCTTCTTTTGGAAGTACTCCATCGCCGACAATACTCCATTTTATTTTTGCATAAGGAGTGCCTTTTGCCAATATACTGACAGTTTCAATCAAATATGGATTTAGCCTTGTTTTACCAAGAGTTAATTGAATTGGAATCTTCTTATAATTTAATTCTTTACTTAAATTTTTACCCAT
>NZ_JAKMRT010000027.1:0-14394 GCF_025772225.1 Campylobacter sp. IFREMER_LSEM_CL1097
TTAGCAGATACTTGATAAAATGCTATAATCTTGCTTTAAATTTTTTAAAGGTTTTTTATGGCTGCTGATGATCAAGAGAAAACAGAAGAACCCACATCCAAGAAAATAGAAGATGCGCGACAAGAAGGAAATGTCCCAAAAAGTCAAGATGCATCTGCTGTGGCTGTACTTATTATAGCTGTGGTTGTGGTGTTGTTTATGATGCCTTTTATAGGTGAGAGAATTAGCGGTTTATATCGTTTTTATCAAAGTTTTATAGGTATTGAAATTGATTTAAAGATTTTACAAAAAATCATTATAAAAACTATGATAGAGATGTTTATTATGGTATTGCCTATTACTTTAGTAATTATGGTAGCGGGTGTGCTTGGAAATCTAATGCAGTTTGGTTTTATTTTTACTACTAAGCCCATTACTCCAAATTTTAATAAAATTAATCCTATTAACGGGCTTAAAAATCTTTTTTCTTTAAAAAAGATTATTGAAGCTTTGAAAATTATACTTAAAGTCGGTGTTGTATTTGGTATAGCTTTTGTTTTTTTATTGCAATTTATGAAAGAACTTCCTAGAGTAGAACTTTATACGATTTATCCACAACTTTTATGGCTTAGGGATAAAGCTATTATACTTGCAGCTATTGTTATTATAGCTTTTTTGATTATAGGGCTTTTAGATGTACTTTTGGTAAGGTATCAATACTTTAAAAACTTACGCATGAGTAAGCAAGAGGTTAAAGATGAATTTAAACAAAGCGAGGGAGATCCTTTAGTAAAAGGAAGAATTCGTCGTTTGCAAATGGAAGCAGCAAGGCGTAGAATGGTGCAAGATGTTGCTAGTGCTGATGTTGTGATTACTAACCCTACCCACTATGCGGTTGCTTTGCGTTATGATAGTTCCAAAGAAGCTGCACCAAAAGTTTTAGCTAAAGGAGTGGATTTTTTAGCTTTGCGTATTAAAGATATGGCATATGAATACAATGTTATGATTTATGAAAATCCTCCTTTAGCTAGAGAACTTTATAAAGCTTGCGAGGTAAATGATCTTATTCCACCAGAGCTTTTTAAAGCAGTGGCAGAGGTTTTAAGCTTTGTCTATACTTCCAATAGACAAAAATTTGCCGATAGATTAAAATAAATTTAGCTTTTTAATCAAGCTTATAATGGTCATAGTTATAGAAAGGGTGTAAATACCTAAAAGTGCTATGCGGTGGGATTTAAGATTGATTTTTTCCATGATTTTTATACCAAGATAAACTCCTAGCATAGAGCTAAATCCTACTAAGCTTCCATTTTGTAACACTTCTTTATCAATGATATCATTATACACAAAAGAACTAATTCCTGAAATTGAAGCAAATATTACAAAAAATAAACTAAGTGGCACTACTTTTTTAGTATCATAGCCTAAAAAATAAGCTAAAATAGGGGTAATTAAAAGCCCACCACCAATTCCTAAAGATATAGCAAAAATTCCTGTAAATACGCCACAAATTAGCAAAATAGAATTTTTTAAGATATTAGAGTGGTTAATGTTTCCAATGGTGCTTTTTTGATTAAAAGCAAATTTTAAAAAGAATACAATACTCACGCATAGAAAAATACTTGTTAAGGTTATATCTGAAAAATATGAGAGTAAAAGCCCGCTAAACATCGCACCTAAAAAGCCTCCAAAGCCTATGATAAGTCCATCTTTTAAGATTAAATTTTTCTTTTTATAGTTTAAATAGGAACCAAAAATAGAAGCAAAAATCATTTGTACAACAGAAATTGCAACAGCATGATGAGAGCTAAGTCCTAAAGTAAGCATGAAAGGAACGATAATCATACCACCACCTATGCCAAAAACCCCTGAAGCCATACCTGAAAAAATTCCTATAATCATATAAGGAAGTAAAGTTAAATCCATAATTTATAAACCTTTAAATAAAAAATATTGTAACAAAATAAAATTTATTTATCTTTAGAAAATATAATCATAGTCGATTTACGATGACTATAAAGATTTTTTGGAGTTAATATGAAATTTTGTAAAAAATGCGTTATGCCAGATACTAAGCCTGATTTGCATTTTAATGATGAGGGAATTTGTGATGCGTGTTGCTCGCAAGAAGCTAAAAATCATGAGATAAATTGGCAAGAGCGTGAAAAAGAATTTCTAGAACTCGTTAAAAAATATAAAAAACATCCTGTGTATGATTGTGTGATAGGAGTAAGTGGTGGTAAGGATTCTACCTTTCAAGTTTTAAAATGTCTTGAACTTGGACTTAATCCTTTGTGTGTTTGTTTTGAACCAAGTATTCCTACTAAAATAGGTAAAAAGAATTTAAAAAATTTAAATAATCTTGGTGTTGATTTAATCCATATCAAAAGAAATCCTTTGGTGTATAAAAAATTAGCCCGCGAAGCTTTTATAAGAACGGGTGATAATGAATGGCAAAACCATTTGGGGATTTTTACATGTGTTCCAAAAGTAGCTGTTGCTTTTGGTATTCCTTTGATTATTTGGGGAGAAAGTCCGCAGATTGAGTATGGTGGGCCAGCTAGCTCTAAAGAAAAAAACACTTTAGGTAGAGAGTGGCTTGAAGAATTTGGCGGACTTTTGGGTAATAGAATTTCTGATATGATTGGTGTTGATGGTATTAGAGAAAAGGATTTATATTTTTATACTTATCCAAGTGATGAAGAGCTTCAAAGAGTAGGAGTTACAGGGTTATTTTTGGGATATTATTTTAAATGGGATTATAAGTATAATTTAAAAATATCTAAAGAAAATGGCTTTAAAACTAGTACAAAACCAGTTGAAACTACTTATGAGAATTTTGAAAATTTAGATTGTTATTCAAATCATGTGCATGATTATTTAAAATACTGCAAATATGGTTTTGGAAGAGCTACGGATAATGCGTGCTTGGATATAAGACTTGGCTATATTAGCCGTGAAGAGGGCGTGAGACTTGTAAATAAATATGATGGAAAGCCACCTAAAAAGGCTATTAAGAAGTATTTGGAATTTAGTGGTTTTAGTGAAAAAGAATTTGAAAAAATTGTCGATTCTTATACTAATAAAAAGATATTTAAACGCGATGAAAATGGTAAATTCTTAAGAGATAGTGATGGATCATTGATAAAAAAAGATGAGTTTGTTTTGAAATGATTTGTATTGTTGATTATCATCTTGGAAATTTTAAATCTGTTTTGAAAGCTTTTGAAAAACTTAATCAAGAAGTGATTATAAGTTCTAAAAAAGAAGATATAAAAAATGCCTCTAAATTAGTTTTACCAGGCGTTGGATCTTTTAAACAAGGTATGGAAAATTTAAAAAAACTTGCACTAGATGAGCTTTTAAAAGAATGTGTTTTAAAAGATAAAAAGCCTATTTTGGGGATTTGTCTTGGTATGCAACTTTTTGCTAGTAAGGGATATGAGGGCGGAGAGTGCGAAGGGCTTGATTTTATAAAAGCAAAGGTTTTGAAATTTGATTTAAGTAAAGAAAAATTATTGCATAGTGGTTGGGATGATTTACAATTTAGTGATAAAAAAAGCAAGCTATTTGATGGAATTTTAGAAAAAAGTGATTTTTATTTTGTGCATTCTTATTATGTAGAGTGTTTAGAAAGTGTGGAAACTTCTTTTTGTGAGTATGAAAAACCTTTTTGTGCAAGTTTTGAAAAAGATAATATTTTTGCTGTGCAATTTCACCCTGAAAAAAGCCAAAATGTAGGTTTGAAACTTTTGGAAAATTTTGCAAATTTAAAGGCCTAGTATGCTTAAAACAAGAATTATACCTTGCGTGTTATTAAAAGATCATCAGCTTGTAAAAAGTATCAATTTTTCTTCTTTTAGAACTATAGGGCATGTAATAAGCACAGCTAGGATATATAATGCTAGAAATGTTGATGAGCTTATAGTTTTGGATATCAATAAAAATGGTGTTATAGATTTTGAAAGCTTAGAAGATATAGCTAATGAGTGCTTTATGCCTTTAACCATTGGAGGTGGGATTAGAACTTTAGAAGATATTAGAAAAGTGTTAGATATAGGTGCTGATAAAATTAGTATTAATTCTATGGCTTTGCAAGATCCAGATTTTGTCAAAAAGGTGGCAAATACTTTTGGAAGCTCTTGTGTAGTATGCTCGATTGATGTAAAAAAAGACAAAAATAAATTTAAAGTTTTTAATAATGAAATTTTAGATATTGATCCGCTAGAACTTGCATTACAATACGAATCTTTAGGAGCAGGGGAGATACTTTTAACAAGTGTTGATAAAGAAGGAAGTTCTTTGGGGTATGATTGGGAATTGCTAGAGTATTTCAAAGGTAAATTAAAAATTCCACTCATTATCAATGGAGGACTTTCTAAGCCTCAAGATGGGGTAAAAGCTATACAACTTGGTGCGAATGCATTGGCTGGTGCTTATATATTTCATTTTAGTCAATATACTCCAAATGATGTTAAAAATGGGCTTTTAAAAAATGATATCCCCGTGAGGATTGTTTAAATTTACAAAATAAAAATTATTATCTTCTTTAATAACTTCAAAACCATGTTTTAAATATAAATTCAAAGCTTTTGTATTTTCTTTGAAAACACATGCGTTTAAAGTTTGAACTTTTAAAACATTGAAAGCATAGTTTTTAACTTCTTGCATTAAAAGCTCACCTACGCCTTTTTTTATACCATAAAGCCCAAATTCACAGGATATTTTTATGATATTATTAAAATATATTACTCCCAGTTTCTCGTTATTTTTTATCAACAAAAAATATTTTTTATTTTTGTTTTTGTTTAGTTCTTTTAAAAATATTAAGTGATTTTTATAATTTATATTTTTTGTTTTCATAAATTTAGAGATATTTGGAGAATTTCTTATATAAAAAATTT
This sequence comes from Campylobacter sp. IFREMER_LSEM_CL1097, assembly GCF_025772225.1. Taxonomy (NCBI): domain Bacteria; kingdom Pseudomonadati; phylum Campylobacterota; class Epsilonproteobacteria; order Campylobacterales; family Campylobacteraceae; genus Campylobacter; species Campylobacter sp. IFREMER_LSEM_CL1097. Next base: position 4,884 of record NZ_JAKMRT010000027.1, read on the forward strand.
CCTTTTTTTCTTCTTTTGTAAGATTAGTAAAATTTTTATAAAAAATCACTTTATAACCTTTATACTTTTAAACACTTCAGCATATTGAAGACCAACTCTCATTCCTTGGTATTGTGCATTTATTTTTATCCCCTCTAAACTTCTTGGATGGGGATAATTTCTTAGTTCTGATTGATAAAAAGACATAGCTTTTAGCTTCAAATCAAGCGTCTCACTAATATCAAAAAATACATCAGGTTGAAAGCTTAATGGATAGTTCCATTCTGTACTCGAAAGAATTTCAAAACTATAAATTTCTTTAACACTTTCTTCTTGTAGAGATCTTGTAGCGGTAATTGTTGCTTTGTATGTAATTTGATGGTCTATATTGAGATCTTTTTCATAATGTGTGAAAATTATATTTGGTTTAATTTCATTTTTAACTTCTTCTATACTCTTGACTATTTCTAATAATGGTATTTTATCAAAAGCATTATCAGGAAAAAACTTTCTAAAAACTTTTTTAATGCCTAAAAGATTATTTGCTTTAAATAACTCATCTTCTAAAATTTCTTGTTCATTTTCACTATTTATCTCTCTGCTTGTTTTACCTTCTCCAAGTATTAAAGTATAAGCTTCATATCCTTGTTGAATATATTTTGCTATAGTTCCAAAGCATCCTAAAACTTCATCATCTGGGTGAGCTGCTATAATTAAAATTTTGTTATTTTTCATAAAATATTACCTCTGCTTTTATTTTATTATTGTGTTTTTTTGCGTTTTGAAAAACCATTTTTATATTTTCAAATTCCAAAAAAGCTTTTGGATAATCAATGGCATCAAGCATGCGTATAAAATCATATATTTTTATCAAATTTGGATTTTCGAGTGTATTGATATTACTTTGTTCTTTTGTTCTTCTTTTGAAAATTACTACTTTCCCTTTTTGTATGCGAGGGTTGATTTTTGTATGTAAAATTCTTGGTATTAGTTTAAAGAATATGATTTTTGAGATTTTTTCATAAATTCGTTGTGCATTTGAAATTTTAAAACTAATATTGTGTTTTAGATATATTTCTCCACCATCTAATGTATCACAAGCTTTTAAAGCACAAATTTTGCTTTTATATACCCCTCTTATGATTAAATTTTGTAAAGGTGAACCTCCTCTTCCAAATGGTAAATTTCCAAGGTGGAAAATAATACATTGATAGTTATTGTAAATTTCTTGAGGTATATAGAAAGACCAATGCGGGAAGAATATATAATCTGGGTTTATTTTTGTTATTTTTTCTAAAGTAAGATCGTCTTTTTTTGTTATGAGGTAAAAAGTATATGTTTTATATAATTCTTTTAGTTTATAAAAATTATTAATATTGTGCTCTCTAAGAGTTGCTATGATTATATTCAAACTGCAACTCCATATATTTGATTAAATATATTTAAGTTGTTACCCCCCCCCATGTATGCAAAAGACAAATTTACAAAATAAAAATTATTATCTTCTTTAATAACTTCAAAACCATGTTTTAAATATAAATTCAAAGCTTTTGTATTTTCTTTGAAAACACATGCGTTTAAAGTTTGAATTTTTAAAACATTGAAAGCATAGTTTTTAACTTCTTGCATTAAAAGCTCACCTACACCTTTTTTTATGCCATAAAGCCCAAATTCACAAGAAAGTTTAGTGATATTGATAAAATCAATCACGCCTATGATATTTTCATCATCATATACTAAAAAATATTTTTTAGTTGCGTTTGTTTTTAAGCTAGATAAAAAGTTTAAATGCACTTCTAGGCTAATATTTTGCGTTTTCATAAATTTAGCAATGCTTTCATCGTTACGCCATTTTAAAACAAGTTTGATTTCTTCTTGAGTCAAATGGATAAAATCTTTTAAAATTATCATATAAAATTCTCCACTTCATAGCCTTTTTTAGCAAGCCATGTTGCAAGTTTTTCTTGATTTTTAGCATAAGCTATGGCTTTAAAATTTGCTTTTAAAATTAAAGCTTCATTTACCAATGAACTTGCACTAATGATGAGTTTTTTGCTTTCATTCATCAATCTTGCAAGATTAGATTGGTCAATGAGAATTTGTATATTAGGGTTTTTTTGGCTTAATTTTCGAAGTGAGTTTAGATGAGAATTTGCTTTTGTGGTAGCTATGATGATAGTTTTGTTTTTGTTAAGTTTGTTTGCTATATCAAAGGAAATATTTTTTGGATCACTTCCTCCTATACAGATAAAATAATCATAAATTTTTTCTCTTTTTATCTTTCTTTCTTGGTAAAATTCATCGCGTATTAGAGCATAGGAAAAGCCACATCTTAATTCACAATATTTTGGCACTAAATTCTCATAATCACTTTCTTTAGCATAAGCATTAACATTTAGTAAAATGTCACAAAAATGTTCTTTTATCTCATCATCAAAACTTAGAATTTTAACCCCTGTTTCTAGCTTGATGAGTTTTTCATCATCTGCAGTAATTTCATAATGATCAATAATCAAAAGATCAAATTTTTCTTTTTTGATGAGATTGATTAGCTCATATACACTAGCACTTGTTAGTTCATATACAGGATAAGGAATTTCATCTATCAAAGAACCTTCTAGAGCTAAACATGCAAAAGATACATCATGATATTGCTTAGCTAACAAAAGATCTCTTTTGATATGTCCGTGTCCTATGGTGCTAGAACTATCACTTCTAAAAAGAACTTTCATGTATTATGCTCGTTAATTTTGATACATTCTTGAAATTTTACACAAGGCTCTTTTTCATTAAATAAAAAATCTAAAATTCCTAAATAAGCTATAAAATTTGCACCCAATTGAGTATAGGTTGGATGGATAAAATCAAAATATTCAATTTTTATATTTGCATTTTTAAAAATTTCTTTTGCTGTTTCTTTTTCAAGATAGTTTTTTGAACCTTCTGGGGAAAGGTAATGATCAGCTTTTAGTATTTGGCAAATTTCAAGTAGTAATTTTTCTTTTTTTTCATTTTTTAAATTTAAAGAAGAGCTTTGCAAAATGGGTGTTTTGATGCTCAAATGCTCGCAGTAAATTCTGATTAGCTCCATGTTAAATTGTACTAAATGTGTATGTTTAAATAAGACTTTTTCTAAGATATTGTAGTATTTATTAAAATTAATACTTTTAGAGTAAGCATGATGAATAGTTTTTAAAAATTTAATTTTCCATTTATCATCTTTATCAAATAATATATCCTGAAGTAATGTTTTTTGTGACGCTTTTTGTAAATTTAATCCCAATAAAAAGGTTTTATCTTGTAGTTTAATTTTATTTCTATTTTGCCATGATCTGCGTTCAAATTGCACATTATCCAAAAAGACAAAAGTATCAACACTTTGTATCATATATATATAGCCAAGCCATGGATTAAAGGTTGGCTGCATGATAGCTATTTTCACTTAATTTTTCCATAAATTACAATATCGCTATCATTAACTAATCTTTCATCTTCTCCCATGATATTGGTATTTTCATAAGTAAGCACTTTAAAATCATATAAATTTAAATATTCTTTTAAAATTTCTACAAGTTCGTATTCTTGATATAGAGTATTAATACATCCAAGCTCTCCTGTAGTATTATCATTTGTGATTTTAAAACAATTATGAGCTATTTTTTCTCCATAACCATATCTATAATCTTTTATGCTTCTTGTTCTTAAAAAAAACAAAGCATTTTCTTTATACATAGAATTTTCTTTAGAAATTTTTAATAATTTTAAAAAATCTTCTTTCAATAGATAGTTAATCACATTGGGAATCATAAAAATATCTGCATTAATATTTGGATTTTTTAAAGGAAAATCTAAGATATTATCATGAAAAAACTGATAGTTTTTACATTGAATTATTTCTTTGAAGTTATAATTAGCATTGCTGATACTTTCTTTGCTTAAGTCAACTCCGATACACTCATAATCATAATTTGCAAATAAAGAGAGATTGTTGCCATTAGAACAGGCAAATTCTAAAACTTTTTGGTTGCTTTTTTGATGCAGTCCTTGTTTGAAAAAAAATTTAATCACGGCTAAATCTGGAAATTTTAAGCCTTTTAAATTTTTTAAATACATTTTTACTCCTTAGTGATTTTTCCATATATAATTATATCGCTATCTTTGATATAAACTTTATTTTTTATATTAATATTTTCACTTGTGATAACTTCAAAATCATATAAATTTAAATTTTCTTTTAAAATTTCCACAAGTTCATGTTCTTGGTATGCTGTGCAAAGACAATTTTTTTCGCCACTAAATTCATCATAGCTTAAAATAAAACTATCATTTTTTAATTTTTCTCCAAGCCCATAGCGATGATCTTTAATACTTCTTGCTCTTAAGAAAAAGTGAGCATACCCCTCCCCATTTGCTTGATAAAGATTATTTTGTTTTGCACTTTGTAGTAAATTTTTAAATTCATCTTTAGTAATGTAATTAATAACATTAGGTATTAAAAATACATCTGCATTTATATTTTGATGATTTTTAGCAAAATCAAGCATATTTTCATTAAAAAAACTTGCCTTTTTATAATGCATAATTTCTTTAAAATTATAAATAGCGTTTTCATGATTTTGTTTGCTAAGTTCTACACCGATACACGCATAATTATAATTTGCAAATAAAGAAAGATTATTGCCATTATGAGAAGCAAATTCTAAAACTTTTGCATTTTTTAAAGTGTCAAGTTTGTTTTTAAAAAACCATCTTACAAGTTCCATATCAGGATATTTAAAACCTTTGATTTTATTTATAAACATTTGTTTCTTTCGTGGAATTGATACAATATTTTAGCAAATTCTAAGTCTTCAAAAGTGTCAATATCGCAAATTTTATTTCTTGGAAGTAAAAAAGCTTTAGAATGAGATTTAAACATAAAATCTTCTTCTAGCCACGCTTCTTTTTTGCCAAAGTAAAATGCACCACCATCATGGTAAGCTTTGGTAAGATCTTGTGAGCGTTTATCGTAATTTGACTCATCAAACATGTAAACTTTATTTTGATCATCAAGGTAAAAACCTCTTTGTATAGGGTATTCAAATTCACAAGCTGAAAATAAAAATTTACATTCTTCTTGACTAAATTGTTCAAAAGCTTCTTTTAAGATAAACTCATCTATAAGTGGAGCAGTTGCGTATAAGCAACACACATTTTCATAGATTTTACTTTGTTTTTCTAGAGTGATGATGGCATCTTGGATTACAGCGGTTGAACTTGCATAATCATCACTTAGTTCTTTTTTACGCACAAAAGGAGCCTTAGCACCATACTTTAAAGCCACTTCTATGATCTCATAATCATCACTTGAAATAATTACATCATCAAAAATACCCGAATTTAAAGCACTTTCTATGCTATAAGCAATCAATGGTTTTCCCAAAAAATCAATAATATTTTTTCTAGGAATACGCTTAGAACCACCGCGTGCAGGGATAATACAAAGATTTTTCATGATTTCTCTTTAAATTTATAAAAAAGTAAGTATAATTGAATTTTTATTTTAAAAGGCTTAACATGCTCATAAATCAAACTTATTTTATAGACTCTTGTGATGATGTAGAATTAAATATAAAAAGAGAAAGTAAATTAGAATATAGAATTACTTATGATGATAGTAAGCAAATGAAAGCTATTGTTTTTATCATAGGTGGATTTGGGGCAAATGCTAATATATCTTTTTTAGATTTTGATAGAGAATATCTTGCTAAAAAATTTAATATTATTGTTGTAAATGTTTTTTATCATTGCTTTAGTGCTAGGCCTTCTATAGATGAGAAATATAATCCGATTTTTATGCCAAATGAAAAAGATTGGGAAAGTTTTTGTGAAATAGCAAAAATTTGTGATATGGAAATTTATGACCATGAAAAAAGCAATTTTAAAAATTGTATAAGAAAACTTGATGAAAGATCTAAACAAATAAAACATGAAGGAAGACTGAAAAAAGATTTTTTGATAAATCTTTCTTGTGATTTTGTATTGCCAAATAACGAATATCAAAATTATGGAATTATGGCAGCTATTGATCATATCAATGCTTTAAAAGATATAATGAAAAATTATCCTCAATTTAAATCTTTACCTAAAATTTACGGGGGGGGGTCATCGGAGGTTATTTAGCACTAATGTGTGCTAAAATAGCTCCTTGGTATGTAGATGGAGTGATAGATAATTCAGGAGTGACATTGCCTCATTTACCTCATTTGTTAGGTAGAGAAAGTGAGTGTGGTGAATTTGCTATTAGAGGTGATAATTATATTTTATTATGTTTTGTAAAAAAATACTGGACTAGAGATGAAAGCTCTCCGTATTTTTTAAGTGATGATAATTATATGATAAGGGTTCTTTTAAACTCAAAGCATCTAAGTTTGCAAAATGAAAAAAATCAAAATACAATATTTATCAGTTATCATAGCGCAAAAGATGAGGGAGCTCCAGTGGAACATAAGAGTAATTTTTATGAATTTTGCAAACAACTTGGATTTGATACAACTTTGCATATTGTTAAAGATGAGAATGATGTAGATGGTAGATATATAAAGAGCTTAGAGCATGGTTTGAGAATGACAGATAGGGCTTTATTTAAAAAAGAATTACCTATATTGCTTGAAAAACTAAAAAATAAAACATTTAATATGAGAGAAAATAGCATATCTTATCCTTGTAAAGATAAGATATTTACTTTTAAAGATTTTAAAGATCGATTTGAGCTTAAAATTATGTAATCTTAAGTATATTTAATTGTAGAAATATTCTTTTATTAATAATATTATTGTTTTAGGTATAATATAAAAAATGTAAATATAAGGCTTAACATGCTTAAAAATGAAACTTATTTTATAAACTCTTGTGATGATGTAGAATTAAATATAAAAAGAGAAAGTAAATTAGAATATAGAATTACTTATGATGATAGTAAGCAAATGAAAGCTATTGTTTTTATCATAGGTGGATATGGAGCAAATGCTCATATGACTTTTGTTGATTTCAATAGGAAGTTTTTGGCTCAAAAATATAATGTTGTAGCTGTAAGTGTTTTGTATCATTGTTTTTGTCAAAGAAGATCAGATATAGAAAAATATAGTGCAGCTACTGCATTTATAGAAGAAGATTTACCTAGTTTAAAACTTGTATTAGAACAATTTAATATCAATACCAATGCTTTAAATATTTATACTGCTTGGGAATACTATGAGCTTTTAAATAGAACTATAGGTGAATTAAAAGATAAGAAGATGTTAATTCAGCCTTATAGGGCACATTTTAATGCTACTTTTATTCCTCCAAATAACGAATATCAAAATTATGGAATTATGGCAGCTATTGATCATATCAATGCTTTAAAAGATATAATGAAAAATTATCCTCAATTTAAATCTTTACCTAAAATTTACGGGGGGGGGTCATACGGAGGTTATTTAGCACTAATGTGTGCTAAAATAGCTCCTTGGTATGTAGATGGAGTGATAGATAATTCAGGCGGAGCTTTGCCTCCATTTACATATTTTTTAGGGAAAGAATTTGATAAAGAAGATAGTGTATTTTACGATCCAAATACTATTGTACATTGTCAAGTAAAAACTCATTGGACACGTAAAAATCCAAACTCACCTTATTATTTTGCTGATGAAAATTATTTAATAAGAGCTTTACTTAATAAAGATCATTTGATCTTACAAGCTCAAAAGAATAAAAATATTATTTATACAAGTTATCATAGTGCTAAAGATGTTTTGGTGTCTTTTGAGCATAAAAGTCAATTATTGCAAATTTATCAATTTTTAGGCTATCAAGTTAATTTTAATATAATTGATGAAAAAAATATAGACGGTAAATATATAAAAGATTCAGCGCATGGAGGTGGAATTTCTGATAAGACATTATTTAATAAAGAATTACCTATTATGCTTGAAAAATTAAAAGATAAAAAAATAACCATAAAAAGAAATAGTATATCTTATCCTTGTAAAAATAAAGTTTTTACCTTTAAAGATAAGGGTAATAAATTTATATTGGAAATTATGTGATTTTGATATAATTACTAGATATAGATTTTTAAATATGAAAAGGAAAAAATGACAGCGTATATTAGTATAGGAACAACCAATAGTGGTAACCAAGAAAGACAAGGCTTTTTAATGCAAAATGAAAATAAACTTTTGCAACAAGGTTATATCTATCCAAAATCTCTTAGAATGGCAAATAGACATTGGGTTTTAGTCGATATAGTTTTAGAGCTTATAAAAAAAGATAAATTAAGTCAAAATCCATTGGACGATTTAGAAGATGTGCGTTTGATTAAGGCTGTTGAGAATTTCAAAATAGAAGCCACAATACATAAAGATAAGAAATTTATATTTTCTGCAGAAGGGATAGTTTGGGATTTTTCTACTAAAAGACATATAGAAATTCTTAAAAGTGTTTTAAATGCTTTAGGATTTGATGAAATTTATGAAATTATTTACTTTAGAGATACTCTTGGATATTTAAATTCTCATTGTTCTCAAGATATTAAAAATAATATGGGGTTTTATAGTGCTGATTTTAAGCCTGATGAGCATCCTAGAAAATATATATTTGATTATAAGTGGATTTGCGAGAGCCATATAGAAGTATTTGGTGAAAAAAGTTTAATAGTGAGACTTTTGAAGGAAGAATATGTTGGCGGAACATTACTTAAAGATTTTGTATATCATTTAGGTTTAGAATGGGATGATGAATTTTCATTAAAGCAAAATAAAAATGAAAGTTTTAATCTTTTAGGTATGGAGCTTCAAGGAAGACTTATAAAAAAAGATTTGCATGGGCAAAACATAAATTCTTTACTTTATACGGCTAGAAAAATTTTTGAAGGTGCTAATGAGGATAGGTTGAAATTTAGAGTGCAAAAAGAAATAGCAAAAGCTTATGTTGATTATTATGCTCCTTCACTTGAGTGGGTTAGAGCTAAGTATTTTTCACACAGAAAAAGCTTATTTGAGCCGATTAATTGGGATGAGTATGAAGAAAATCCAACCTTAACCCAAACCAAAGAAAGTGATTGGGATAAAATAGCTGATTTTATAGCAGAAATTATTGTGTCTAAAAATAAAATTATCCAGTCTTTAAAAAGTAATTAACGCAATGTTTTAACATTGCGTTAATTATATGCTTTTTCTAGCATATTTTTGATACTTTGAAAATCTTCAAAATTTTCAGGACTTATAAATTCAGCATTGAGACTTTTTCCATAGTGTTTTTCAATTTCAGCTACTAAAGCCATAATATCAATACTATCTATAATGTCTTCACTTACTAAATTTTGCATTGTTTCATCAATATCGGTTCTCTCTATGTTCATAAAAAACTTTTTAATATTTTGCATATTTATCCTTTTTTTGTTTAAAATAATAATGATTATTATATCTTATTAATATTGAATTTTATAAGAATTTGATAATATATTATCTTTATTAATTTGAGAAAGTTTTAAATGATTGCAAGTGTTATT
>NZ_JAKMRT010000028.1:0-14133 GCF_025772225.1 Campylobacter sp. IFREMER_LSEM_CL1097
TCTACATTTTCTTCTACATTTTCTTCTACATTTTCTTCTACATTTTCTTCTACATTTTCTTCTATATTTTCTTCTATATTTTCTTCTATATTTTCTTCTATATTTTCTTCTATATTTTCTTTATCTAAGCTATCTGAAAAAACTAAATCATCTTCTGTTTTCTCTTCATCTATTAACTCACTTGTCGCATTAAACATATCATCATTTTTTAATCCATCACCTAAATTCTCTTCAAAAAAATCTTCTTGTAAGTTTAAATCATCTTCACTCAAATTTTCTTCATGTTCAGACAAATCAATACCTTCTAAAAGTTCATTTCCATCCAAAGGCATATCTTTACCAACAACTTCCTCATCATCAAAATTTAGTTCATCTTCGCTCAAAGCATCTTTTTGAATATCATCCAAAACCCCATCTCCACTTAGAAGATTTATAAAATCGGTAGGTAAAAACGGTTTATACAAACATTCTATACCTTCTTTTTGTTCTAGGTTTCTAGGTAACAAATAAATCAATCTATCACATTTACTTTTTAAATCATCTAAATCAGCCTCAATATCATGATCTATAATAATTACATCATAAAATCCCTCAAGCTCCTCAATATCCTTGAGTTCCTCAAAATCATAACCTAATTTTTGAACCCCCAAACTAATTAATTTTGAAACAGCTATATTGGAATTTATTAGCAAAACCCTCATTATCATCTCCCAAGAATAAAAAATACATTATTTTAAAACATTTTTAATTATTTAATGCTTATATATTAAAAAATAACAACTCCATATGCTCAAAACTTTTTACTATTAAATTTTTAAAATATTGCATCATAATAAGTAAAATAGCAATAAGAACCGCGAAAGACAAAAATATCTTGATAGGATAACCAACCACTAAAAGATTAAATTGCGGCATAGTTTTCATAAGCATGCCAAAAATCACATCTGATAGTAAAGAAATAGCTAAAACAGGAAAAGCCATAGAAAAACCAAGCACAAAAATATTTACCATAGCTTTATTTAAATAAAGCATTAAATTTTCATGTGGATAAAATCCACCTAAACTAATATATTCCAATGAATTAGATATAAAAAGCAAAATCAAATGATGTCCATCAAAAGCTAAAAATACAAGCAAAGCTAATAAATTTAAAACTTGTGAAATTACAGGAGTATTTGCACCTGTTGTGGGATCCATAACACTAGCCATTGAAAAACCCATAGTAAAAGAAATCTGCTCACCTGCCATTTGCAAAATGGCAAAAGTCATTTGCAAAATCATTCCTGCTATCATCCCAAAAATAACTTCACTTAAAAGATATAGAATAAAAAAAGAATCAGGTGTATTATTTTCAAGTTTAGCTAAAGGGTATAAAAACATTGTTAAAAACATTACCAAAGTTGTTTTTACCACCAAAGGAATACTATTATGAGAAAAAAAAGGGAAAAAAATTATCAACCCACTCATTCTAGCAAACAAAAGCATGAAAATAACTACATTTTCATCACCTAAATATTTAACAAATTCCATGGTTGTTTAAGTGAAAAACCTTATCACATTTTTTAGCAAGCTCTTGATCATGCGTAACAAAAATTAAAGCTGCATTGTTTTCTTTGATATAATCAATCAAAATATCCATTACATTTAAAGCATTTTTAAAATCTAAATTTCCGGTAGCCTCATCTGCAAAAATAATTTTTGGCTTCTTGCTTAAAACCCTAGCTATACTTACTCTTTGCTGTTGTCCACCGCTTAGTTTTGTGATTTTTTGATTCATTAAATCTGCAATATCAAGTTTTTTTAATAATTCATAATCAATATTCTGCCCACTTAAAACACTCGCAAGTTCTATATTTTCAAAAGCCAAAAAACCTTTAAATAAATAATGCATTTGAAAAATAATACCAAAATCTTTTCTACGAATTTCTAGCAAAGCTTCATCATCTAAGTCGTATAAATCTTGATTATTATAAAAAACTTTTCCCGATTGAGGTTTTAATAAGGTAGATAAAATATGCAAAAGAGTAGATTTACCACATCCACTGCTTCCACATACTGCAATACAATCTTTTGTATTTAAAGTAAAATTTAAATTTTCAAAAAGCGGAATATCAAAACTATGGTTTAAATTTTCCGCTTTTAAAAGTTCCATTTTTAACCAATTTGTGCAGCAACTTCAGCAGCAAAATCTTCAGTTTTCTTTTCTAGGCCCTCACCTACTTCAAAGCGAATAAATTCGACTATTTTGATAGTTCCACCTAGTTCCTTTTCTTTATCAGCAATTACTTGTTCGATAGTTTTTTTATCATCCATTACATAAAACTGACCCATTAAAGTAAGTCTGCTATCAAGTTGAGAGTTATCTGCTATAAAACTATTCAACTTACCTGGGATAATATTAGGCCAAATTTTTTCTGGCTTACCTTGTGCTTGAAGTTCAGCCTTAATAGCTTCTTCAGCTGCTTGAATTACCTCTTGAGTTAATTGTTTTCTGCTTGCATATTTTGGAATTTTATGCTCTGGTTTATTAGGATCTTTTAATCTTCTTCTTTCTTCATTTTCTTTTTCTAACTCAGCAACTAAAGCTTTATACTCATTTTCTACAAAATCCATATCAAGCTCTTCATAAGATAAATAACTTGGCTTCATTGCAGCAATATGCATACAAATATGTTTTAAAAATTCTCCACACTTGCTAGCCGTAGCTTCACTATCACAAGCTGCAGCAATAACTACACCAACTCGACCATTAGTGTGAATATAACCATTTACTATGCCATTAGCACCTGCTTTTAAAGTAGCAAATCTTCTAACAACTAAATTTTCACCAATAGTTGCAATTTGGCTTTTTAAGTACTCTTCAAATTTAACACCATTAATCTCACTTGAATGTAATTCTTCAACATTTTGAAGACTCTTAGCTTGAATATGTGCTGTTGTATCTTTTGTTAAAGCAATAAATTGTTCATTTTTAGCAACAAAATCTGTTTCTGAATTAATTTCACTTACAGTTGCACATTTAAAATCATCACTTACTTTTACACTTACTAAACCTTCAGCAGCTAAACGATCAGCTTTTTTATCAGCTTTTCCAAGTCCTTTTTCTCTTAAAAGTTGCACTGCTTTTTCAAAATCACCATCTGTATCTTTTAAAGCATTTTTACAATCCATCATACCTGCGCCAGTACTCTCGCGCAGTTCTTTTACCATTTGTGCAGTGATTTCAGCCATTACTCTTTATCTCCTTCAAAATCTTCTTCACTCATAGCTTCTTCTAAAACTTCTTTTTTCTCTTCTTCAGAAATAGGCTGTTCTTCGCTAACTTCACCATCTTGCTCTCTTAATGCTTTACCTTCATTGATTGCTTCAGCCATTTCTTGACAGAAAAGTTGAACCGAACGAATTGCATCATCATTTCCTGGAATTGGAAAATCAACTAAATCAGGATCGCAGTTTGTATCTAGTGGAGCAACTACAGGGATTTTTAATCTATTAGCTTCTTGTACTGCAATTTTTTCTTTAACAGTATCAATAACAAAAATCATATCAGGTTGAGTTTTCATATATCTAATACCACCAAGATATGCTAGTAATTTTTCTTTTTTTCTAGTAAGCATTAATGCTTCTTTTTTAGTTAAAAGTTTAATACTTCCATCTTCTTCCATTTTTTCTATAACTTCTAATTTTCTAATTGATTGGCGGATAGTTCCAAAATTTGTCATCATACCACCAAGCCATCTGTGATTTACATAAGGCATACCACATTTTTCAGCGTATTCTTTAATCGCTCCACCTGCTTGTTTTTTAGTTCCAACAAATAAAATTGTCTTACCTTCTGCTGCAGCGTCACGAACAATGTTATATGTATATCTAAAATATCTAAGCGTTTTTTGCAAATCAATTACATAAATACCTTTTCTTTCACCAAAAATAAATTTTTTCATTTTTGGATTCCATCTTCTTGTTTGGTGTCCAAAGTGTACACCACACTCTAACAAATCTCTCATGCTTACCATGAAATTCTCCTTGAAATAAAATAATTAGGTTTATTCCTCCGCATTCTTTAACCCATAAGCAACCTAATAAGGAATTAATGCGTGTGAAATGAAAAAATATTATATCAAATTTTATTTTATATTTAGCTTATTATTGAAGAAAAAGAACGCCACAAGGCGTTCTTTGAGTAAATTAGTGCAGTTTAGACCAAACTGATCTTTTCCAACCTATAGCAAAAATACTTAAGATAGCAAAGAATATCATAATATAAATTCCTGTTTGTTCTCTTTCTTCTTTTTTACTATCACCAACTTTTTCAAGATAACTAATAACTTGAGTTTGTGCTTTTTCATTTAGACCAACTCTTGGCATAGCAGTTCCATGAATTTTCTTTTGAGGTTCATTGATGAAGATTTCAAGATAATGCGTGCCTTTAGAACGAATCATCATAGATAAATCCGGAGGTGTCATACCAAGATAATTTTTTAAATCACTCATATTTGAACTTGAAACAAAACCATCATACTTTACATCATGGCATCTTCCGCAAGCATTTTCAAATGTATGTTTGTTTTTAGCAAAATCAAATTCTTTTGCAATTAAAGCCGTTTTTGCTTGCTCTGAAAGCTCTTGGTTTTTAGCATATTTTTCTTCTAAATCTGCTTTTAATTTTGTATCAAATTCCTTCTCATACTCACTAGCTGTATTTTTAAAGAATGCAATTAAATCTGCTAAATCTTGATTATCTTGTGCTTCATCACCACTTAAAGGATAAGCAGGCATTAAGAATGGATTTTCATCATTAAATTTATGTGAAATTTGCAAAGCCTTAACTGGATCAACAATCAGTGCTGCTAAAAATTTCTCATCATAAATAGCACCCGCATCACTTAAATCAGGAGGTGTTACACCTAAAGAAGAATCTGTAATAGTAGCAGGAATTCCGACGGCTTTCACACCATGACATGCAATACAATTTCCTTCAAAAAGCTCTTTTCCTTTTTGTGCATTACCTTTGCTAAAATCGATTTTTGCGATTTTTTCCCATAATTGCTTGGTAGCTTCTTCTTGGCTTTTAGCAAGCTCTAATGCTTTTTGAGCATTAGCTATAGCTTTTTCACTTCCTGAAGCATTAGCATCTATTGCAGCTTTTTCTTTTAAAGCAACTTCGCCTTTGGTAAATTCTGCATCAGCTTTTGCAAAGTCAAAATTAACTGGAGTTGAAGGAGGATTCATCACTGAATGTGCATAAGGCTCAACCCCCCAATAAACTAAACCTGTGAAAAAGACAACTACAAAAAATATTTTTAATTCTCTCATTATTAGCCCCTTTTTCTTTCCATGATAGTAATAATTGGTAAGACTACTAACAATAATAGTAAAAATACCATAGAAGCATAAAATCCTATCCAAGCATTAATTCCCGTTGGAGGAAGCTTTCCATAAACTGTTAGTACAATTAAATCTATCAATAACACCCAAAACCATACAAAAAACATTGGTCTTTCGTGTGCTGGTTTTACAACATCACTTCTATCAAGCCAAGGCAACAAGAAGAAAATAATTTGTGCTATACCAAACGCTGCAAGACCTATATCAAAAGCTTTAATGCTTCCAACATCAAAGAAAAATCCTCTTAAAACTTCATAACTCCATAAGAAATACCACTCAGGATAAATATGAGGAGGTGTTTTTAAAGAATTTGCTGGGTCAAAGTTAATTGGATCCATTGCGAAATTAAATTTAAAACACACCAAATAGAAAAAGAAAATCATAAATAACGCAATATACATAAAATCTTTAGCTAAAAATCCTGGCCAAAAAGGAATAACTTTAGAACCTTTTGTATCACCTGCTAAATATTTTTCAGCTTCCAAATCAAAATCAATTTCTTCTGAAATTTCATTATTTACATGAGGAATTCTTAAAGAATAAAAGTGGAATGCAATAATTGCTAAAATTACAATTGGCAATAAGCACACATGCAGCATAAAAAATCTAGTTAAAGTTGGATCTGATACTGCAAAATCTCCTCTTATCCAAATAACTAATGCATCACCTATAAAAGGAATTCCACCAAAAAGCTGAGTAATAACTTGAGCAGCCCAAAAACTCATTTGTCCCCAAGGCAACATATACCCACTAAATGCTTCTGCTGAAAATACAACAAATAAAAGCATACCGCTAATCCAAATCATCTCACGACCCTTTTTATAAGAGCCATAATAAATTCCTGTTAACATATGGATATATATGATTAAAAACACAACTGAAGCAGCCACACCATGCATATGACGCCAAAGCCAACCATACTCTACTTCTTGCATGATAGTTTTATTAACACTATCAAAAGCCAAAGCCACATCTGGCTTATAATACATTACTAAAAATAGACCTGAAATAAATAAAATAGCAAAAAGAGTTGTTAGGATAACACCCATTGCCCATAAGAAGTTAATTTGTTTTGGTATCCAATACTGAGCCATTAAAACATTAAAAAGCTTATTTACAGCTAATCTTTGATCAAGCCAATCTATAATACCACTAGCTTTTTTTATCTGTGCCATATCAAGCCTCCGCAATCATTTTTTTATATTCTGGACCTTCTTCACCTAACACTAATTTAGTTCCATCAATTCTAAAAGGAGGAATGTCCAAAGGTCTTGGAGGAGGACCAAATACATTTTTACCACTAGTGTCAAATTCGCCACCGTGGCATGCGCACTTAAACAATTTCTCACTTGGAGCATAAGCTGGAATACAGCCTAAATGCGTGCAAAGACCAATAACTACAGTATATGCAACATCACCCACAATAACATCCCTACTGCTATCTTTTGCCATATCCGCATCTTTTTTTAAGATAAATATAGGCTTTTTACGCCACTCGATTGTTCTTAATTCGCCTTCTTTCATACCAGAAAGATCTACGGTAGTAATACCTGCTGCTTTTACACTTGGGAGCGGATCCCATGTTTTTTTCATTGCAACTAATGAAAAAGCACCACCCACAGCAGCTACCGTTCCAAAGGCAAAGCCCATAAAGCTTCGTCTACTTTCAGATGTAGCCATTTTACTTCCTTTGTTTTGATTTATTTGTTGTAAAGTATAGCAGTTTATCTAAAAAATAATAAATTTTTTCTTTATATAAAAAAGCTTTATTTAAGATATGCAAGTATTTATTTAAAATAACAGAAGTGTATTTATTTTCAAATCAAAACAATAGATAAGTAATATCATCTATTGTTTTTCATTTTGATATAAATATGCAAAATATCTAAAGCAGCAGGGGTGATGCCACTAATTTGCGAAGCAGCAAAAATAGTTGGCGGATTAAATTTTTGCAGTTTTTCCACCACTTCATTACTCAAACCACTTACACTTTTAAAGTCAAAATTTTCAGGAATTTTTAAGTCATTTAAGTTTTTCATTTTTTCTATTTGTGCTTTTTGCATTGCTATATAATGATAATATTTTGCTTCATTTAAAATTTCATTTAAAGAATACTCATCCATTTTTGCAAACATTTCATCTAGAGCTTTTAATTTTTCTATATTAAAACTCGCTCTTGCAACAATTTTTTGCAAACTTACTATTGAGGTAATTTTTTCTTCTTTAATGCTTTGCAAAAATTCATTATTTTGATTGCTTGGTGTCCATGTAGTTTGAAGTAAAAACTCAAGTCCTTTCCTAACATTTTGCTTTATATTATCAATATATGCATAGTCTTCTTGACTTAAAAGTTTAAAATTATGTCCATATTCTCCAAGTCTTAAAATAGCATTTTCTTCTCTTAAGAGCAGTCTATATTCAGCTCTTGAAGTAAACATTCTATAAGGCTCTTTTGTGCCTTTCATTACTAAATCATCGATTAATACCCCTATATAAGCCTCATCGCGTCTTAATACAAAAGGCTCTTTTTCATCAATTGCTAAAACCGCGTTCACTCCTGCCATAAAACCTTGTGCAGCTGCTTCTTCATAACCAGTAGTTCCGTTAATTTGCCCAGCACAATATAAATTTTTAATCTTTTTAGTTTCCAAAGTATGTTTTAACTCCGTTGGATCAATATAATCATACTCTATAGCATAGCCAAAACGCGTGATTTTAGCATTTTCAAAACCTTTTATACTTCTTAACATCGCAATTTGCACTTCATAAGGAAGTGAAGTAGAAAAGCCATTAATATAATATTCAGTAGCATCTTTAGTTTGTGGCTCTATAAATAAATGATGACTTTCTTTATCACCAAAACGATTAATCTTATCTTCTATGGAAGGACAATATCTTGGACCTATACCTTCAATTTGTCCTGTAAAAAGCGGAGCGCGGTAAAAGTTACTTTTTATAATCTCATGTGTTTTTAAATTTGTTCTTGCTATATAACATGGAAGTTGATTGGGCTTGAAATTTTTTGTTTTAAAACTAAAGGCCTTAGGGTTTTCATCTCCGGGTTGAATTTCTAAGACACTAAAATCAATACTTTTAGCATCTACTCTTGGACAAGTTCCTGTTTTTAACCTCCCTACTTTTAAACCACTTTGTTTTAAATACTCACCCAAATTTACAGACGCAAGCTCACCTACCCTACCTGCTTGAAGCTTAGTTTCACCTATATGGATAAGTCCATTTAAAAAAGTTCCTGTTGTAAGTATGATTTTTTCAGCAAAATATGTATTTTCTAAATTAGTTTTAACGCCCTTAACTTCATCATTTTCTATAAGTAAAGACAAAGCTTGCTCTTGAGAGATTTCTAAATTTTCAAGTTTTAAAAGCTTATTTCTAGCACAAATTCTATAAGCGTCCATATCAATTTGTGCTCTACTTCCACGCACTGCAACACCTTTGCTTTCATTTAAAATTCTAAATTGAATTCCAGCCTCATCGGTAATTTGTCCCATAAGTCCACCCATAGCATCAAGCTCTTTTACCAAATGTCCTTTTGCTAAGCCGCCTATAGCAGGATTACAACTTGCAGCACCAATTTGCTCGATTAAAGTAGTTAAAAGTAAAGTTTTTTTGCCCATTCTAGCGACAGCAGCACTAGCCTCAACCCCAGCATGCCCGCCACCTATTACGATTATATCATACATATTTTGACCTCATTTTTATAAAAAAGGCAAAAATTATATAATATTTTTTAAAATAAAACACTAAAAATACTTTTTGAAATTTAAAAGTTTTGGATAAAATCTCATAAAAATTAAAGGTATTGAATGTTTAATGGATTAATCCGCGAATTAGCCTTTGTCAAATCATATCAAAACAACACTTTAAGATTAAAAGCAAGTTACAAACCAAAACTAGGCGATAGTATAGCAGTTAATGGTGCGTGCTTGAGCGTAACAAAACTTTTTGATGATGGCTTTAATCTTGAACTTTCTTATGAAACAAGAACTCACATAGCTATTGAAAATTTAAAAGACTATGTGCATATTGAACCTGCGTTAGCTTATGGCGATAGAATAGATGGGCATTTAATGCAAGGACACATTGATGGTATTGGCGAAATTACTAATATTTCTAAAAAAGAAAACGGAGTTGATTTTTATATTAAATGCCCTGATAATATACAAATTTATATGGCAAATAAAGCAAGCGTAGCTATAGATGGAGTAAGTTTAACTATCAATGAAGTTTTAAAAGATAGTATTCGTTTGACTATTATTCCTATAACCTTTAATGAAACCTTGTTTAAAAATTACACCATAGGAAGACGCGTCAATATAGAAAGTGATCTTTTAGCAAGATACATATACAGACAATTAAATTATAAAAAAGAAATTTCATGGCAACAAATAGACAAGATTACATCACTTTATTAGAAAATGATTTCGCAAAAGCTTTTGTAGCCTTTGATCAAGATTATAATATTTTTAGAGCAAAAATTTGTAATAATATTTTTCCTCGGGAAAATTCTATAAAAAAGTGTGTATTTTTAAATCAAATTCATTCTAATATCATCACTCATTATAATAAAGATTTTCACTTTAATGCTGATGGGATAATTAGCAATGAAAAAAATATAGCTTTGTGTATTTTAAGCGCTGATTGCCTGCCTTTGCTTTTATATGATGATAAAAATAAAACCATAGCAGCTTTGCATTCAGGTAGAAAAGGTTGTTTTGAAAATATCTTAAAAGAAGCTGTTTTGAAAATGCAAGAAAGTTTTAACACTCAAACCAAGAATTTAAAACTCATCATTTCAGCAGGAATTTGTGCTAAAAATTATGAAATTAATGGCGAGGTTTTAAACCACAGCAAAGAAAATTTTGCGCATTTTTTACATGAAAATAAGCTTGATTTAAAAGCATTAGTTAAATTTCAAGCAAAAGAATTAGGTATTAATGATATTTTTGATATCAATCTTTGCACCTTTGATGATGAGAGATTTTTTTCTTATAGAAAAAATCAAACTCCAAAGCGCATTGTTAGCGTGATTTATTTAAAGGATTAAAATGTATGAAGTAAAAAATCTACTTGCTTTAAAAATTCTACAAAAAGCTAGAGAATTTGGTGATAATGACTTAAGCAATGAACTTTTAATCACTCAAATGCTAAATCATACCCCACAAACTCTAAATCAAAACGATACTAAAAATTTAAATGAATTTATCATAACGCTTATAAATGCTAAAGAAAAAGCTAAAATGAGCAATAAATAATTTTAATTTTTCCAAGTTAAAATAAATTTTGTTCCTTTCTTTAACTCACTTTCTACTTTTATTTTTATATTATGTTCTTTACAAATTTTATCTACCAAAGAAAGTCCTATACCAAAACCACCTTGATTTTCATTAAATCTTGAATAACGCTCAAAAATATTAGCCAAATTTTCCTTTGCTATGCCACAACCACTATCTGCTATTATAAGTTTTTGCTCTAAAAGTGCTATTTTAATATGTCCATTTTTTATATTATATTTTATAGCGTTATTAACAAGATTATCAAACATTTTAAAAAATTGCTCTTTATTAGCATAAATTTTTCCATCATTTTCCAAGCTAAGCTCTAAGTCGATATTTTTTTGCTCTAAAAATATCTTGAAATACTCCATTCTTTCTTTAATCAAGTCTTTTAAAAATATCCAATCCTTTTTAGCCTCATAAGCTTGAGAAAAATTTAAAAAAGTTAAATCTGAATACAAATGACTCAAAGTCAAAGCAGCTATTTTTACACGCTTTAAAGCCTTAATTTCTTCAAAATTCTTTTTTCTTTCTAAACTCTCTACACTCATTAATATTGCACTAATTGGGGTGTTAATCTCATGAGTGGTATCTTTTATAAAATTATTTAAAAACCTTATTCTTGCTTCTAAAGGCTTGAGTGCAAATTTAAGTATTAAATATCCTACCAAACTAACAAAAATCAAAGAAAGTACCATAGCTAAAGCAACTTTAAATCTTATAAATCCAAGTTCTTTAGAAATATCATCACCTTGTATTAAAACTCTTAAACGATTTACATCTCCTAATATTTCTAAAGCACTTTGATTTTGATTATCAGCAAGTAACAAGCTATTTAAATTTATATCAGCTACATAAATCAAAGTGTTATTATTATAAATATTCGCAT
This sequence comes from Campylobacter sp. IFREMER_LSEM_CL1097, assembly GCF_025772225.1. Classification (NCBI taxonomy): domain Bacteria; kingdom Pseudomonadati; phylum Campylobacterota; class Epsilonproteobacteria; order Campylobacterales; family Campylobacteraceae; genus Campylobacter; species Campylobacter sp. IFREMER_LSEM_CL1097. Next base: position 11,572 of record NZ_JAKMRT010000028.1, read on the forward strand.
TATTTAATTTAAAAAAAGTTGTTTGAGCAGGTAAATCAAGATTAGAAAAATAAACCTTAGTTCTATCAAATATTGCAAATTTTATATTAGAAATTTGAGCTATTTTCTTAGCACTTTTTCCTATGGGTTCAAAACGCGATTTTTCCATTTGCAAAATCACAAAACGATGTTCTTGTCTTAGCTTTATGCTATATTCGCTTATTAAATCTTCTATTAACTTAGCATACCATATACCAAAAAGCACTATAAGAATACTTCCTATACTTACTAAATACAAAGAAAGAATTTGCCATGCAACGCGCTTGGCTTCATGCATAACAATACCCTCTTCCTCTTTGATTGATAATGCTTTCTTTTCCTAAAATTTTTCGTAAATTTTTCACATAAGCTCTCAAACTAAGCTCACTTGGCTCTTGGTCATATTCCCAAATTTCTTCAAAAATATAAGCAGTATCTATAAATTTACCTTTATTTTTCAAAAGTAATGATAAAAGTTTTAATTCTTTTAAAGGTAAAGACAATGGCTTATCGTTTTGATATAAAGTTTGCGATATAAAAGCAAATTTAAAACCATTTCCCAAGTCCTCATAATCTTCATTTTTATGCGCAAAAGAACGCTTTAAAATAGCATTAATCCTTATTTTTAACTCCTGCAACTCAAAAGGCTTTTTGATATAATCATCACAACCACATTCAAATCCTTGTTGTAAATCCATAGTAGTATTTAAAGAGGTCATAAAAATAGCTGGGGTATATCTACCTGCTTCTCTTAAATTTTTAAGCACACTAAAACCATTTCCTAAAGGGACTTTTACATCAAAAATCCATAAATCAAAATTTTTCTCATAAGCTTTATCTTGTGCATCTTGAGCATTATCCACCAAAATCACTTCAAAGCCTTCTTCTTCTAAAAACTCACTAACAATTTCCCCTAAGTTAATATCATCTTCTAGTAAAAGAATTTGCGTAGCCATTTTAAGCCTTTATATGCTATTTTAATTTAGATTATTATATTTTTTTTATGTAAATTTAGTGTGAATTTAGCATATTTAAAGGCAAGTATTTATAAAATATTAACTATTTTATTGAATTTAGGATTTTATTATGTTGCCAAATTGGGATCAAAAATATAGTATTAATAATGAAAAAATTGACGAACAACATAAAAAACTTTTTGAACTTGCCGCCAAAGTGGAAGAAATTTCAGATAGGCCAGTTTATCAAGTCGAGCTTAAAAAGATAGTTGCTGAATTTTTTCACTATATTAAAATTCATTTTCAAGATGAAGAATCCTATATGGCTGATATTAATTACCCTTATCTAAATCAACACAAACTCATGCATAAACAAATCACAAAATCCATGATAAAACTCATACAAAGTATAAAAAGTACAAATGATTTAAAAGAAAAATTATATATAGTAGTTAATTCATGGTTGATAGAACACATCATTCAGCATGATATGATGATAGAACATTGGCGTCAAAACACCCAAGCAAAGAATTCTTCAGATACTTTCGAAGAAGAAGCTCCAAAACCAAAAAAATTCTTATATCAATGTCAATGCGAAGGAAAAACACACAAGGTTCCTTATGATATTCATTTAAAAATGCAATATTCTAAAGTGCAGTTTAAATGTAAAGAATGCTCTGCGAATTTAATACAATACAAAGAAAAAATAGAAATCTAATAAAAATTAATAATAATTTAAAATATAGTAAACTATAATGCTTACAAAACTCTTCTAAATATAAACAAGGAGCTAACATGCTACCAAAATGGTGTAGTAAATATAGTATCCATAATGAAGAAATTGACAGACAGCATAAAAAACTTTTTGAACTTGCTGCAAATGTCGAGATGATTTCAGATAAACCTATCCATAAAGGACAAATTAAATTTTTACTTGCAGATTTTTTTAATTATATGAAAGAGCATTTTGCCGAAGAAGAAAAATACATGGCAAAAATAGGTTATCCTGAACTTTCTAACCATCAAAAAATTCACAAAAGTATCATCCAATCTATGATTGATTTAATTCAAAATCTCAAAAGCACCAATGATTTAAAAGAAAAACTTAATGTCATTGCATCTAAATGGCTTTTAGAACATATTTTAAGAGAAGATATGAAGATAGAAAAATGGCATCAAGCACAACTAAATAAAAATGCCAATACTATAACTTTTCAAGAAACTCAAGAAATTTATGAATATATTTGCTCTTGTGTAAATAAAATTCACAAAGTTCCTTGCGAAATTCACCAAAAAATTCAATTAAACAATGCAAGTTACAAATGTAAAACTTGTCAAGAAGCTATCAAACTAAAACAAAGGCTATAAAATGAACAAACGCTACACCTTAACTATTCCATTAGAGCTTTATGAACGCTTAAATCAAACTGCGAAATTTTCTAAAAAGAAAAAAGCTGAAATTTTACGCAATGCTTTGGAAAATTATCTTGATGAAATAGAAGACTTTGCTCCAGCCATAGAAGCTTTAGAAGATTTAAAAGATGGAAATAGTAAAAAGTTAGATAACATTATAAAAAAATTAAAATGT
>NZ_JAKMRT010000029.1:0-6459 GCF_025772225.1 Campylobacter sp. IFREMER_LSEM_CL1097
GTTCGTGATTTGGGAATATGAAAATTTTTTATAATCCTCAGGTATCCCTATATCGATAAAATAATGATCAAAAATTTGGGTTTGAATTTTTAATGTTTTATATTTTTTTTGCAAAAATTCTTCAAAAGAAAATTTTTTCTCCAAATCAAATTCATCAAAAATATCTTTTTTTAGCAAGTATATACCGCCATTGATTAAACCTTGCTTTTTAAATACTTTTTCTTCAAAAGAAATTACAATACCTTGATCATCAACATTTACAGTGCCATATCTATCAAAATTTTGCATTTGTTTTAGTGCGATGCAAATTTTACTATCATTTAAAACAAGTTTTTTTAGATCAATATCAAAAATAGTATCGCCATTTAAAACATAAGCTTGATTTTGTATAAATTTCAAAGCATCTTTTATAGCTCCACCCGTACCCAAAAGTTCTTTTTCAATGTTATAGCGTATTTTCATACCATCAAATTCATCTTTAAAACACTCTTGAATGAGTTCGTATTTATACGAAACACTTAAAATAACCTCAGTAATTCCTTGTTTTTTTAAATACTCTAAAACAAAGGCTAAAAATGGCTTTCCATTAATAGGTGCCATAGGCTTTGGAAGATCTTGCACTACGCTTTTTAACCTTGTGCCAAGACCTCCTGCTAAAACTATAGCTTGCAATCAAACCCCTTACCAAAAAGCTCTTCTTCTACTATAGCACAGATGATATGACTTATTAAAATATGTGCTTCTTGAATTCTTGGTGTACAAGATGATGGCACTTTGATACAATAATCACAAAACTCATTCATAGCACCGCCACTAGCCCCGGTTAAACCTATGCTTAAAATTCCTTTTTCTTTACAAATTTCTAAAGCTTTTAAGATATTTTTGCTATTTCCACTTGTAGAAATTCCTATAAATACATCCCCATTCACACCTTGGGCTTGCACCTGTCTTGCAAATAAATTTTCATAACCATAGTCATTGCCAATGGCTGTTAAAATACTCGTATCAGTACTTAAAGCAATACTTGCAATACCAGGTCTATCAAAGTAAAATCTACTCACAAACTCCCCAGCTATATGCTGTGCATCGGCTGCACTTCCTCCATTACCTGCTAGTAAAGTTTTATTGCCATTTTTATAAGCATTGATCACTTTTAAAGATACTTCTTTAATTAAACCAATCATATCATTATCATTTAAAATCTTAGTTTTAATATCAATTGAATCACTAAAATGAGATTTTATATATAAATTTAAATTTTCCACGATTTTGCTCCTTCTTTAGTGAAGTAGAACTCTTGCACATATCCTTGTTGTTCATTTAGAATTTTTTTAAGTTTATATTTTTTTATAGGATCAACCATAAAAAACATAAACCCTCCAGCACCAGCTCCACTTGTTTTACCACTATAGGCACCATTTTCCATGGCTAAATGATAAATTCTTTCAAGCTCATCATTACTTACTATATCGGAAATGATCTTTTTTGATTGCCATGACCTACCTAGGATTTGAGCTATTTTATCAAAGTCAGCTCTAAATAATGCTTCTTTCATATCTAGCGCATCTTGTTTTATCGCATGCATAGCATTAAGAGAATTTTCATCTCCTAGCTTTCCTTTCTTATGCTCTTCTATATCCTTAGCTTCTCTAGTGATATTTGTAAAATAAAGCAAAACTCTAGCCTCAAGCTCGCTTGCTATCCAATTTTTAATGCGTAAAGGGTTAACTATCACTCTTTTTTGATCATAAAATTCCATAAAGTTAAACCCACCAAAAGTTGCAGCGTATTGATCTTGTGCACCACCCACTATAGCCATATCCTCTCGTTCAATCTCATAAGCTAAACGCGCAATCTCATACTCACCTAAAGGTAAATTTAGCCACTCAGCAAATGCTTTAATAATACCCACCACCAAAGTAGAGCTACCACCAAGTCCACTACCACTTGGTACATCTGAATAAGTATGCAAAGAAAAACTCAAAGGTTTTTTAACATAGTCTTTTACTAAACGATTGTAAATTGCTTTATAAAGATCTAACTTACCATCATTTTCTAAAAAATCTTTGCTTTTATACTCTACTTTTACATTTGTATCTGATGAATCAAAAATGATTTTTCCATCATCTCTTTCTATTAAAGTACAATGTACATATAAAGATATAGTCGCATTTAAAACATAACCTGTATATTGATCACAGTATAAATTTATATCAGTACCCCCACCGGCTAAACCTAAACGCAATGGCGTTTGTGAACGAATTATCATAATTGTTACCTATTAAGTGGGATTCTACCCATGGAAATTTCTTTTCTCCAATGATTTAGTAAATCTTCAAACATCTGTCTAGCTGGAATTTCTGGTTTCCAGTTGATATAGCTTTTGATTTTAGTATTATCAAACATTTGATAATCTGCATCAATAGGACGCAACCTCTCTTCATCTTGTTCTACTTTGATATCCTTTCTTGTAGAAAAACTCAAAAGTATATCAATAACCTCAGGAAGTTTAAAAGCTTCTTCACCTGCTATATTAAAAGCCTCGCCACAAGGAACTTTTCCTTTTTCACTTTCCAATGAAAGCAAATAATAAGCCCTTATCGCATCTCTGGCATCTTGAAAAGTTCTTACACTTGATAAATTTCCTACTTTGATAATAGACTCTTGATAACCTGCTTCAATCAATGCGATTTGTTTTGCAACCGTACTTTCAAAAAATACATCAGAGCGTCTTGGCCCACTATGAGTTCCCATCCTAGTAACATAAGTTTTTATGCCATAAGCCTCACCATAAAATCTTCCCAAATAATCCGTACCGATTTTACTTATACTATAAGGACTTGCACCATGAAAAGTTGTATCTTCATTTAGCTTAACACCTGCTTTTGCTCTACCATAAACTTCACTAGAAGAGCACACATGCACCACAGGATCATAGCCATCTTTAGCTTTTAATAATCTAATATTTTCTAAAATATTTGCTGTGCCTATGATATTAGTTTGTAAGGTTTCTATAGGTATATCAAAAGAGGTTTTTGGGTAAGACTGTGCAGCCAAATGAAAGATCACATCCGGTCTTTTGCTCTCAAAAAGCTTTTGAATACTTGAATAATCATTCAAATCAGCATAAAAAATGCTAATTCTATCTTTTTTATTGATCCTATCACTTAGATGATGGATATTATCCATAGGTTCTTGCCAACGCATCATGCCTATAACATCATAATCTGTATTTTCCAGTAAGTAATCTGCCATTTGCGAGCCAACTTGACCCGTAAAACCTGTAATTAATGCTATTTTTTTCATATTAACCCCTTAAGCTTGTTTACCATTTTGAAGGTAATCTTCATACATCATTTTAATACCTTCATCAAGTTCTATTTTATGCTTCCAACCCAAAGAATGAATTTTAGAACAATCTGTTAGTTTTTCTTTAAAACCATCTGGTTTGCTTGTATTAAAAAAAAGCTCTCCTTTAAAGCCAACAATTTTTTTTACAAGATAAGCAAGCTCTTTGATGGATATATTTTTATTCACACCGATGTTAATATGTGTATTTTTAACTTCTTTTTCATCTTTTTTATGCAAATCTTTAAAATCAACATATTTCATTACATAAATACAAGCTTGAGCTAAATCACCACTATGCAAAAATTCTCTAGTTTGTAAACCACTCCCCCAAATTTCTACACTATCTTTATTAACATTATATTTATTAAGATATCCAAGAGCCTCATTTATATCATTAAAACCTAAGTCTTCAAGCAATTCTTCATATTTATTTTCACTTAATAATTTAGCCAAGTGCATTTTTTTTACAAGTGCTGGCAAAACATGAGACTTTTCTAAATCAAATTTATCATTGCTTCCATATAAATTAATTGGCGCAACACTAATAAAATTTGTTTTATATTGCAAGTTATAAGATTCGCACATTGTAAGACCTGCAATCTTAGCGATAGAATAAGGCATATTGGTAAATTCCAATTCACCTGTGAGCATTTGTTCTTCATTAGTGGGTAATGAGGCATTCTTTGGATAAACCACAGTTGAGGCAATAAAAACTAATTTTTTAACATTATATTTATATGCACCATGAATCACATTACATTGAATTTGCAAATTCTCATATATAAAATCTGCTCTATAAGTATTATTAGCCATTATTCCACCAGCTTTTGCGGCAGCTAAAAAAACATATTCCGGTTTTTCCTTTTTAAAAAAATCATCAACAGCTTGTTGATTAATCAAGTCCAACTCTTCATGAGATTTAAATATTAAATTAGTATAACCTTGTAAACGGAGTTCTTGAACAATAGCTGATCCAACTAAGCCTCGGTGTCCTGCTATATAAATTTTAGATTTTTTTTCCACAAATCACTCCTTGCTTGTAGCCAAAACATCTCTTTCTGAAAGGATCGGAGATTTTGTTGGCCAATCAACCCCTATTCTCTCATCATTCCAAGCATAAGTGAATTGTTCATTTGCATCAATATATTCTCCTTTATATGCGCATTTGTAGTAATACACTGCACTTTCGCTACTTACATAATGTGCATTTCCAAATCCAGCTGGAACTAAGATGATTTTTTGATTATCTTGATTTATTATAAATTTTTCATGTTTTAAATAAGTAGGTGAATCTTTTCTACAATCAACTACAACTTGATGAATTTCTCCATAAACACAAGTAGCTAGTTTATGCGTTTTATGATCCCCGTGTATACCTCTTATAACATTATATCTAGAGTGGATAAATTTATCATGTACAAATTGAAGATTATCTGGCAAAAGCTTATCTATCACTTCACTTGTAAAAGCTGTCCATATCTCTCCTCGTAAATCCCTAAATTTATTAGGAGTTATTACATATACTCCTTTTAAAATTTTTGATTCTTGTATATCAAATTCTATTGCCATTGTTTTCCTTTTTTTGTTTTTTTATACTTTTTATTTCAAACCACAGCTTAATGTATCTAGTTCCCCACCACCAAGTTTTATTAGCTTGTATAAGAGCCTCTCCTAGCTTGTATGTTAAACATTCTCTTTCTCTTAAAGCTTCTTTATAATCGGAGTAGCTTTCTAGAGGAGGTAATTTTAAAGAAGGATCTTTTTTTATTTTTTCTTGATAGATTTTTTGTTCTTGTTTGTGTTTATCTTTTATATAAGATAATACAAAAGGCATTTTTACATAGCCCAAGAAAGATTTAGAGTTAACTATCATAGCTTGACCTAGTTTATAAGAGAGTTGGTTTTGAATTCTTGCTTTGGCTGTACCGTGTTTGACTTGAAATTTTAACCTATCAATTTGATTTTGTTTTTGCAAAATGATTTTGTTTTGTCTATCAATTTGATTTTGTTTTTGCAAAATGATTTTGTTTTGTCTATCAATTTGATTTTGTTTTTGCAAAATGATTTTGTTTTGTCTATCAATTTGATTTTGTTTTTGCAAAATGATTTTGTTTTTAGAAGAAAACAAATCGGCTATAAAATCAGCTATTTCTACAAAATATTCTTTTTTAATATTTTCTAATTTATAATTTTCATGATAGTTGTTGTTAGGTTTGCATTCAAAATACAAAGAATCTTGAAAATATTTATTAATCCATTTAAACTGCATATGTGAATATTTTTCATAATATAAATATACATCTTTTGGTGGATAAAACAACAACTCCTTTTCTTTTTTTGTAAAATACCTATTAAAAAATGGAATCAAATCATAATATAAAACACCATTAGAGATTAAAGGTTTTTTGTTAAGGTATCTTAAAATTTCCATTCCTATTAAATTTAAACTTTCGTTTTGTTTTTTTGGTATGGTAAATCCATCATTCCATTTAATCTTTGAAATATACGCAAAATCTTTAATTAAATCATTATCATATAAAAGCTCTTTATTAAATTGTCGTAAGATGATATTATCTTTTCCAAATACATTACTCCAATGAAGCAATGTATTCTTGTAATCTAAGATTTGCTGTAACAAGCTATTTTCATGAATTTTTTTATGAGCAAGGTTATCATCGACCCCATTTTTTAAAAATTCAGAGCACAAAGACATCCAAACATCTACAGCATCTCTGATATATAAAATTATAATTATCTTTTTAAATCCTAATTTTAACAACAAATATTTTAAATATTCTATATTTTCATACTTTACTACCGACTGAAATGCTTCTGATGAAAATATCACACTCTTTGGATTTGTATTTTTAATCTCATCACATAAGGCAACCACTAGAGTGTTTTGCAACACATCGTCTTTGTAAAAATTATTTAACAAAGTAGCTAAATTCCAATGCTGAGGATCATGTTGTTCATTGAGAATTATAGAACTTGGATACAGAATTCCTTCTTTTAAAAGCAAGTCTTTATTGGCATATAAAAATTGCTGAATACTAGTTGTTCCAGTTTTAGGAGTACCTATATGAACATAAGCAACCATACTTATAT